>JAEURH010000043.1 GCA_016789365.1 Anaerolineales bacterium | reverse complement strand
CAATATAATTCACGCCGACCACAAATCCTTTGGTGATGGTATCTAATGGATGTAAACCCAATTCAATAGATTTTTTTGCAAGTTCAACAGAGATGTCTGAATCTCCATCAATAATGCACTGTGCCATGTCTTTATATAATTTATCCAAATCTTCGGTCATAAAATAAATTCTCCTTTTAAATAGAGTGCGTCGCACCTTACAGGTTAGGATTCTTCTTAATCTGCGAGGTGCGACGCACCCTTTTACTTACTTTTCTTAATCAAATGCAAAACTTGTTTTTCTTGTTCTCTTAATAATTTGGCTGGCACATTCAAATATTTTTCCAACCATCTACCAGATTCCATCACATGTTCAATCGAAACTTTGACTGCTAAATCCGCATCGCCTTTTTTGAAAGCATCCAAAATTGATGAATGTTCATCATGTGTTTGAGTGACACTGCTTTTTACCAACTCAGGTTTTCGATATAAAGCTTCATATAAAAGCCAATCAGGGAAAGCATTTGAGACAATTGTATAAAGTTGAATCAATAAAGCATTTCCAGAGGCTTCTGCAATGGCGGCATGGAATTCACGGCTAAGTTGTCTTTCTTGTGGCATTTCACTTAAATCCACATGCCTGTCCATTTCGTCCATGATTTTTTTGAGGTTAGTCACTTGCTCAGGTGTGATATTTGTCGCCGCTTCACGCGCAATGATGGCTTCCAGAACGAGGCGCAAGCCGTAGGCTTCCACCACTTCTTTTGTATTCAACTCTCGCACACGCACACCACGATAAGGGACACGTTCCGCAATTCCTTTTGCTACGAGCAAATCAAACGCCTCTCGGACGGGGGTCATACTGACTCCCATTTGGGAAGCAATATCTTCCTGACGAAGCCAATCACCGGGCGCGTATTTGCCCGCTATAATTTGCCTGTGCAATGCATCAAAGATTTCTTCTTTGAGGATTTTGTGTGTTTCTAGGATTGACGCCATAATTGTATATTATATATAATTTAACCGAATTTCGGAAGTGGCTATTCTTGTGTCATTGCGAGGAGTGTTGATGGTCGAGTAGGACGAAGTCCGTATCGAGACCCAACACGACGAAGCAATCTCATTGTTTGTGTTGGGGATTGCTTCACCTCTTGATTTCGACTACGTCTCAATCAGCGAGGCTCGCAATGACATAAATTATAGGTATAATTAAATCATTGGAGTGATTATGTCTGAAATTGACCTTGCACCACTCAAACCTGCAATTGAAAAATATATTCCGATGAGTCGCTCTGGGTTGTTGCCTGCCCTGCACGCGGCTCAAAATATTTATGGTTGGATTTCTGAACCCGTTGCCACAGAAATCGCCAAAACATTGCGCGTGCCTTTGGCTGATGTGCATGGCGTGATTGAATTTTATTCACTGTTTTATAACGAGCCTGTTGGCAAAAAAGTTATCCGCGTTTGTACTGACCCTGCTTGCGGAATTAAAGGCTCTGATGACATTTTGCGAAAACTTTATAAACAACATGATGCAGAACCGCATCAACTTAACTCCAAGTTGAATCTGACCATCGAGCCTAGTCCATGCTTGGGAATGTGTGAACTTGCTCCTGCTATATGGACAATGGATGATTACAACAATTCATGGACAGTTAATCAAGATGAAGCAAATCGTCCACAGTCATTGGTTTATGGCTCAATTAGAGAATTAACAAAAAATTGTGGGAATGGCGAAACAACATATTTAGATAAATATGGAAAGTATGAAGCATTTGAGAAAGCAAAACAAATGCCACAAGATAAAGTCATTGCTGAGGTTAAAGAATCAGGTTTGGTCGGGAGAGGAGGCGCGGCGTTCCCAACAGGAGTCAAATGGGAAGGTGCGTTCAAAGCGGAAGCGAATCAAAAATATATCATCGGCAATGCCGATGAATCTGAACCCGGTACATTCAAAGATAGAATTTTATTATTAGATGACCCACATTCAACGATTGAAGGCATGTGCATTGCGGGTTATGCGATTGGTGCAAGCAAAGGTTTTATTTATGTGCGTGGAGAATATCCATACATTGTGCCTGTTTTAGAAAAAGCATTGAGTGAAGCACGCGATGCAGGTTATTTAGGAAAAGATTTTGATATTGAAGTTCGCGTCGGCGCGGGTGCTTACATTTGTGGCGAGGAGACTGCGCTGTTTGAGTCAATCGAAGGGAAGCGCGGTTTCCCGCGTGTGAAACCGCCTTTCCCAACGACGCATGGTTTGTTTAGCAAGCCGACTGTGATTAATAATGTTGAAACATTGTGCAATGTGCCATTGATTATTTCTAAAGGTGTTGCTGAATATAGAAAAATTGGCACAGAAAAATCACCAGGACCGAAATTATTTTGTGTATCAGGTGATGTTGCAAAGCCCGGCATTTATGAAGTTCCATTTGGTGTGACGTTGCGCGAAGTATTGGAAATGGCTGGTGGCGTTGCGAATGGAAAGAATTTGAAATCAGTTTTGTTTGGTGGCGCGGCGGGTGCATTTGCAACATCTGAACACTTGGATGTCAAAATGACATTTGAAGATTTACGTTCGGCTGGTCTGCCACTCGGTTCAGGTGTGGTAATGGTCTTCGATGAGACGCGCGACATGCGCGATGTCTTGAATCGTTTAGGTCATTTCTTTGCACATGAATCTTGCGGGAAATGTTATCCGTGCCAAATGGGAACACAACGCCAAAAAGAAATCTTGCATCGCATTTCAATTGGTAAAGTTGACTCTGATGATTTTGTGCGCCTGCAAGATGTCGGCTGGACGATGACCGATGCGAGTTTATGTGGTTTGGGTCAAACGGCGGCGAGTGCGGTTTTATCCGCGATGAAGATTTGGCCCGAGTTGTTTGAGGTTAAGAGTTAGAAAGTTGGCAGGTTTGAATGTTTGAAGGTTTTAACTTATAAACTTTTCAACTTTCAAACTTTCAAACGGAGAATATATGACAATCAAACTGACACTTGATAACAAAGAAGTAACAGCAGAAGAAGGCAAAACCTTGCTTGAAGTTGCTCGAGAAAACGGCGGAAATGTTCCCGTGATTTGCTATCACGATGCGACGACAGCAAATGCCTTGTGTAGAGTGTGCGTTGTAGAAGTAGAAGGAATGCGAGTGCTTCAACCTGCTTGTATTGTCAAAGCATCTGAAGGCATGAAGGTACAAACCAAAAGCGAAAAAGTAGTTCGCTCGCGAAAAACAATTTTGGAGATGCTCAACTCCACTATGGATTTATCCGAAGCGGATGAAATTCAACACATGATGAAAGATTACGCAGTGCAGGAGAATCGCTTTCCCGATGCAGAACGACGCGAGTCAGAAGTCAAAGACGATAACCCGATGTATGTGCGTGATTATTCAAAATGTTTATTATGCTGGCGTTGTGTGCAAGTCTGTGCAGAGGATGCTCAATATACATACGCAATTAACTTTGAAGGTCGCGGATACGAAACACAAATCGGTACATTCTTTGACAAAATTATTCCAGAAACCAGTTGTGTGTTATGTGGTCAATGTGTGGGAGTTTGCCCAACTGGCGCATTAAAACCCAAACGTCAATTTTTATTGGAGCAAGGTGTAAGCCCAAGCGAAATTAGCGTTATGAACACTGGCAGAAAAAAGAGAAAAGAAAGAAAGTAACCAACAATTATCAATTGCGTATTAAGAAATGAGGTAACTCATGATTAAAGAAGATAAAGTTGTCACGACGACTTGTCCATATTGTGGTGTGGGATGTATGTTGAATTTGCACATCAAAGAGAATGTTGTTTATAAAGTCACATCTCCATTTGATGCGCCAGCCAATAAAGGGAATTTGTGCGTCAAAGGGCGCTTTGGCTATGACTTCATCCATGCCAAAGATAGACTTACACAACCATTGATGCGAAAGAATAATGAACTTGTCCCTGCCACATGGGATGAAGCCATGAATCATGTCGCAGAGCGTCTGCTTGAGATTCGTGATAAATACGGACCAGATTCCATTGGCTTTTTAGTTTCAGCAAAATGTACGAATGAAGAAAATTATCTACTACAAAAAATAGCGCGCGGAGTCATCGGCACCAATAACGTTGACCACTGCGCGCGTCTCTGACACTCCAGTTCCGTTGCCGGTCTGGCAACCACACTCGGTTCAGGCGCAATGACCAATTCCATCGCTGATATTCATTTGGCAGATGTATTAATGATTACGGGTAGCAACACTACTGAAGCGCATCCTGTCATTAGCTTGGAAATGAAAAAAGCAGTTCGTCAATATGGCGCAAAGTTAATTTTGGTGGACCCGCGCGAAATTGAATTAGCAGAATTTGCGACGTTACATTTACGGCCGCGTTCAGGGACGGATGTGGCTTTGTATAATGCGATGGCGCATGTCATTCTTGAAAACAACTTGGCAAATGATGAATTTATAAAAACACGCACAGAAAACTTTGATGCGTTCAAAGAAGCAGTAAAAGATTGCACGCCACAATGGGGCGAAGACATCACAGGCATCCCTGCAGAAATGATTGTCGAAGCCGCACACATGTATAGTCAAGCAAGAAGCGCATCTATCTTTTGGGCAATGGGCATTACACAATCATCACATGGTGTTGATAATGTGCAATCGTTAGCAAATCTTGCATTGCTGACTGGAAATTTTGGCAGACCCGGCACGGGATTAAATCCATTACGCGGGCAAAACAATGTGCAAGGCGCGTGTGATATGGGCGGTTTACCAAATGTAATTACAGGTTATCAAACTGTAATTGATGAAGCCGTGCGCACAAAATTTGAAAATGCTTGGGGCACGTCTGTAAAAATTCCTGATAAACCCGGTTTAACTGTCACTGAATTAATGCAAGGCATTCACGATGGACGTGTGAAAGCGTTATACATTATGGGCGAGAACCCTATGCTTTCAGACCCAAACATCAATCATGTTGCTGAGGCGTTGAGTGAAATTGAATTTTTAGTTTCGCAAGATATTTTCTTAAACGAAACGGGTCAAATGGCACATGTGGTTTTGCCCGGCGTAAGCTTTGCCGAAAAAGAAGGCACTTACACAAACACCGAAAGGCGCGTACAATTGGTTCGCCCTGCGCTTCCGATTCGTGGTGATGCCAAACTTGATTTAGACATCATTTGTGATTTAGGCAAACGATTAACAAAATCAAATGGAAAAACTTCCAATGATGTGATTCATCAAATTACTGATTGGAATTACAAAGATGCTTCTGCCGTATGGGATGAAATCGCTTCTTTGACTCCCATTGTGGCTGGGATGAGTTACCAACGGCTGAATCCTAACGGGTTGCAATGGCCCTGCCCAACAGCCGACCATCCCGGCACACCGATTTTGCATAAAGAAAAATTCACACGCGGACTTGGCAAATTTACGCCATTGGTGTTCCGCGAACCAGCCGAAAACCCTGATGAAGAATATCCGTTTGTATTGAATACTGGGCGTTTATTACAACATTGGCATGGTGGCACATTAACCCGCCGTTCTGAAGGCTTAGATTGGGTTGTACCAGAAGGGGAAATTCAAATCAATAATGAAGATGCCCAAGAAATGAACGTGACTGACGGCGATTTGATTCGCGTCACTTCAAGGCGTGGTGTAGTCACCGGCAAAGCCAAATTAACGAGTAAACTTCCGCGTGGCATGATTTTTATGACCTTCCATTTTGTTGAAGTGCCAGCCAACAAACTGACTGGCGCGGCAGTTGACCCGATTGCCAAAATCCCTGAATATAAAGTGAGTGCTGTAAAAGTAGAGCGAGTATAATTATCGGCACGCATAAAACGCCCTAGCAAAAAAATGCGTAGGGCGTTTTTTATTGACCCATCCCCCAACCCCTTCCCTAAGAGGGAAGGGGAGTTGGTTTTGATAAAATTTAATCTATGCCAATCAAAAATATTGTTCGTGGACAAAAAATATCACCTGAAATGCGAGAACGCGCAAAGCAATTAAGGCGCGAGATGACACCTGCTGAAAAAGTTTTATGGCGAGAATTGCGAACCAACAAATTAAACGGCTTACACTTTCGTAGGCAACAAATTATTCATGGTTACTTTGCAGATTTTTATTGTCACCAACAAGAATTAATTATTGAAGTGGATGGCGGTATCCATGAATTTCAAAAAGATTATGATAGAGAACGAGAAGAATACTTGATGACAATTGGTTTTCGGATTATTCGATTTACGAATGAAGAAATTACGAAAGACTTAAAAAGTGTTTTGAAAAAAATTCTTGAAAAATGTAAAACCCCTATTCCCTCAGCACACTCCCCCTTTCCTTCAAGGAAAGGGGGCAGGGGGGATAGGTCAGGAGCAAACCTATGATTAAACCCGACCGAGTTGTTTCGTCCACCTGCCCATATTGCGGAGTGGGTTGTACTTTGCAATTGCACGTCAAAGATGATTTTATTTTCAAAGTCACCTCGCCATTTGATTCGCCAGTCAATCAAGGAAATTTATGTGTCAAAGGTCGTTTTGGATATGATTTTATTTATCACCCCAAACGAGTCACAACTCCGTTGGCGCGAAGATATTTGTTAGAAGGCAAACCCAAACCAAAAGGACGTGAACAAGTTTTTGCAGTTAGTAAAGACGGAAAACCAATTCCCGATTCCCAAATTTCAAATGATTGGGACTGGGTCGAAACTGATTGGGATACAGCCTTAAATCTAGTTGCTGATAACTTAGTCAGAATTTACAAACGCGATGGTTCGGATTCAATGGCTGTCTATTGTTGTGCCAAAGCAACCAATGAAGATAATTATCTATTACAAAAAATGTATCGTGCATTGTTCCGTACAAATAATGTTGATCATTGCACAAGATTATGTCATGCGGGTTCAGTGGTTGCATTACAACAAGCAGTTGGCTCATCTGCCATGAGTAACACCGCTTCACAAGTGATTATGAATGATGTCTTTATTGTCACAGGTTCAAATACGTCCGAGAATCATCCCATTATTGCCTTACAAATGAAAGAAGCCGTACAAAAATACGGCGCAAAATGTATTGTGATTGACCCACGCCGCATTGACCTTGTTGATATGGCTGAAATGTGGCTTCCATTAAAACCTGGCACCAATGTTCCAGTTTTTTCTGCAATGGCGCATGTCATTGTCAAAGAAAATTTAGTTAATTGGGAATTTGTCAAAAATCGTACCGAAGGCTTCAATGAGTTTGTTGAAAGCCTTGAAAAATTTACACCCGAATATGCCGAAGAACTTTCAGGCGTGCCTGCCGAAGATATTCGCAAAGCCGCGCGTTTATATGCAGGTGCAAAGAATGGCGCCATCTATTGGGGCATGGGTATTTCACAACTTTCACATGGCACAGCCTCAGCACTTGCACTAATTCATTTAGCATTTCTCACGGGTCACATTGGGCGTGATGGTACGGGATTAAATCCATTACGCGGACAAAACAACGTGCAAGGTGCAAGTGATATGGGTTCGATGCCTTTTCATTATCCCGGTTATATGCGCGTGGATAATGAAGAGAATCGCGCCAAGTGGGAAAAACTTTGGAATATCGAGGAAGGCGGGTTAAGCCTCAAGCTAGGATTAACTACCACTGAAATTCTCAGCCATGCACACGAAGGAGGCGTTCGGTCGCTTTTCATCATGGGTGAGAATCCGATGATGTCTGAACCGAATCTAAATGTGGTGCGTGAACATATGAAAGAACTTGAATTTTTGGTGGCGCAAGATATTTTCATTAATGAAAGCGGCGCGTTTGCGGATGTGTTTTTGCCTGCCACGCCGTTTGCTGAAAAAGATGGCACGTTTTCAAATACCGATAGACGTGTGCAGAGAGTTCGCACGGCTCATCCGCCACGCGGATTGTCTCGACCTGATTGGCAAATAATTTGTGACTTAGCCCTACGCATCGAATCTAGACTTGGAGTTGATTCTGCTCATTGGACTTATACCAACCCCGAAGAAATTTTGCGCGAGATGGGAAGTGTGAATTCAGATTATGCAGGCATCACCTATGAACGCATTGAAAAAGTTGGTTTGATTTATCCTGTACCATCTTTAGACCACCCCGGCACACCAACATTATTCAAAGATGATTTTCCACGCGGAAAAGGAAAATTCCATGTTTTGGATTATGTCCCAATTCGTGAAGAACCCGATGATGAATATCCATTCATATTAACAACAGGACGTTTGCTTGAACATTGGCATGGCGGCACCATGACTCGCAACTCGGCACTGAATGAAGCCTATCCCGAAGCACGGGTTGAAATTCATCCTGCCGATGCAGAAATTCACGGCATTCGCAATGGTGACCCTGTCAAAGTCTCCAGCAGGCGTGGTGAAATTGTTGTGCGAGCAACCGTTACAGAAAAAACTTCTATTGGTGTTGTATTCCTCCCTTGGCATTTTGCTGAAGCCGCCGCCAATTTATTAACCAACGATGCTTTAGACCCGCAAGCAAAGATTCCTGAATTCAAAGCCTGCGCTGTGCAGGTATTCCCTGCCAGAGAAAAAGACCTTGCGCATCCAGATGTGGTTGTGAATAGAGGAAGATACTAGAAGTTAAAAGGTTGAAGGTTGCAAGTTGAATGTAAGGGCGAGGTCATCTCGCCCTTTTTGTTTCTAAACAAGACGTGACTCGTTTGGTAACGAGTCACGTCTTGTTTGCGGATGAGTCAGTACATGTTTGCCAACGAGTCACGACTCGTTGGCAAACCTCTCATAACTTGTTAAGTTACAAGACCTGACGTGTCTTAATACAAGCCTTGCGAATCAAAACTGATGAACCTGCAAAAGCTATGATTAACATTCGTCACGATGAGACATGTCAGGTCTGTTTTTATTCAAGTAAAATCTTCCCATGCCATCTAATTACCTTATCCCCACCGAAGAAATTCGCCGTGAATATGAAGTCATGAAATCCCGTTTCATTGCTACACTTGCGCCTGCTTTTTCGATTGATGAAGCCAGAACTTTTATTTCCAATATCAAAAAAGAATTTGCGGATGCCAGTCATAATGTACCTGTGTATATCATTGGTGGTGGCAATACAGTTACGGAATATTTTTCGGATGATGGCGAACCTGCTGGCACAGCAGGCAAACCTGCATTATCTGTTTTGCGTGGTAGCGGATTAGGCGATGCGGTTTTAGTCATTACCCGATATTTTGGTGGTACATTGCTCGGCACAGGTGGGTTGGTGAAGGCTTATACAGAATCCGCGCAGTTGGTAGTGAATCAAGTAACACGTGGAAGACGAATCCCTGTGTATGTGGCTGAAATTACAATTCCATATAATCTTTTAGAACGTGTGCGATTATTAGTTATAAAACATCACGGACAAATCGTCAGCGAAGAATATGCTGAGGATGTACGCATCAGGTTACAGGTCAGGCAAGAGGCGTTTGAATCTTTTCAATCAGAGTTAAGAGAATTATCAGCAGGGAAGGTTCAAGCAAAAATTATCCAATCGAAAGAAGAAATTGTGGCTGTTTAGGTTTATAATTTATCTATGAATTCACCCAGTTGGATTGGCAAAACATTAAGCGGACGATATAAGATTGAGGCTTTGCTTGGGCAGGGCGGAATGTCTGGTGTATATAAAGCCACTGACCCAAATTTGAAACGTGTGGTGGCGGTCAAGTTGATTCATCCGCATCTTTCCACAGACCCAATGTTTGTGCAACGCTTTGAAAGTGAAGCGGCGGCGGTGGCGAGTTTGCGTCATTCAAACATTGTGCAAGTGTATGATTTCAATAATGATGATGGCACCTATTACATGGTGCTTGAATTTATAGCGGGGGAAACGTTGCAAGACCGCATGAAACGATTGGTAGATAACGGCAGACAACTTTCACTTGAAGAAACGTTGAAATTTATGATTAACATCAGCGACGCGATGGGCTATGCTCATCAACGCGGCATGGTGCATCGTGATATTAAACCTGCAAATATTATGTTGGATGTGCAAGGTCAAGCCATCTTAATGGATTTTGGGATTGTAAAAATTCTCGGTGGCGATAGCCATACTACTACTGGTGCGTTGGTCGGCACGGCACGTTATATGTCGCCTGAAATTATTCGTGGCACATCGGCAGACCACCGCGCTGATATTTATTCGCTAGGCGTTACATTTTTTGAAATGTTAAGTGGTCGTCCGCCTTTTGTAGCGGATTCAGCCATGACGTTGATGATGATGCACCTCAACGACCCTGTGCCTGATGTGCGTGATTTCCGCTCGGATGTGCCAGCAGAAATAAAACATATTCTTGAAAAGTGCTTAGCAAAAGATAGAGATGACCGTTATCAATCTTCTGAAGAATTAAGTGCTGATTTACGACAAGCCTTAGACGGAAAAAAGAAACCTGCCACTTCAACCGCGACTATCAAAGTGCCTGCTAAAGAACGAGAAAAGATTTCTCCGCCTCCTCCACCGCTGATAGTTGATTCACAACCTCAACAGTCATACACGCCTCCACCTCCGAGCAATTACACACCTGCTACTGGAGAAATAAATAAACCACGTTCATTCCGCACGCTTGGTTTTATTGGCGCAGGAATTTTCGGTTTGATTTGTTTAGTCGTCGCTTTTGCAATTGGCAGTAGCATGTTGAGTGATATTTTTGCTCCATCACCGCCAACTGAAACACCTACTTTAGCGTTTACTGATACACCTGTCGCAACGGATATGCCAACAGAAACACCAACACCTGAACCAACTGCCACGCCAACAGGTCCGTATGTTGTTATCACCAGCATCACACTTGAAAATAATGTCTATGTCGTCAATTACGAAGTTGGTAATTTTGAAGGGCAAAGTTATCACGTCCACATGTTTTTTGATACCGTGCCACCAGAAAATGCAGGTAGCCCTGCTAACGGTCCGTGGAAATTAACCTACGGAAATTATGGACCTTCTCCATTTACACAATATGGTCCTGCCAATAAACCGCCGACTGCTAGTCAAATGTGTGCGTTGGTCGCCAATCCGAATCACTCTGTTATTTTGAATACCGGCAATTGTGTCGATTTACCATAGTTTTCATGTCATTGCGAGGAGTGACGAAGTCACGACAAAGCAATCTTATAATTAAGTTGGAGATTGCTTCGCCGCAAAGAACAAGAACGCGGCTCGCAACGATAGAATCGGGATTCCCATGATACTTTTTGCAATTAATATTTTTCTTTCTGCATTTCTATTATTCCAAATCCAACCTTTAATTGGAAAATTTATTTTGCCATGGTTTGGTGGCACGCCAGCAGTTTGGTCAACGGCGATGTTATTTTTTCAAGCCTTGCTCACAGGCGGATATGCTTATTCTTATTGGCTTGTCAAACAAACAAAACAAAGATGGATTCATGCTTTCCTTCTAATTTTGACTCTCGCGCTTCTGACGACGCTTGGGCTTGTGTGGCGTTCCCCAATCACTCCCTCCGCTGACTTAAGACCAGCCTATGTTGAATTCCCCGTCTTCAACATCTTCTTTATTTTGCTTGCTTCAGTTGGTCTCCCATATTTTGTTTTGGCATCAAATAGTCCATTGATGCAAGCATGGTTTAGTAGATTACAGCCGACATCCTCTTATGCTCGTTTATATGCTTTATCAAATGTGGGTTCATTGCTTGGTTTGTTGGCATACCCTGTTTTGGTAGAGCCAAACTTTTCTTTACAAACACAAGGCTGGAGTTGGTCTATCGGATTTGTGTTGTTTGCATTCGTTTCGTTTTTTATCGTCTATCAGCTTGGTGATAAAAAGATAGAAGTTGCTTCTGCTCAAAAGACTGAACGTGCTTCTATGTCACTCAAATTGCTTTGGATGATATTAGGCGGTGTGGCTTCTTTATTCCTTTTATCCATTACCAATCAAATCACGCAAGAAGTGACCGTAATTCCATTTTTGTGGGTCTTGCCACTTGCGATTTATCTGCTTTCGTTCATCTTAGCTTTTTCAGATTCACGCTGGTATAACCGTCAATTGTATGCCGTGCTATTCAGCCTTGCTAGTTTAGCAACACTCTGGGCTTTGACCGAACGTCAAAACCTACCAATTGTTTATCAAGTTTCAATTTACTGTTTATTGCTATTCTTCTCTTGTATGATTTGTCATGGCGAGCTATATCAACTCCGCCCACCAGCCGACCAACTGACCACTTTCTATTTAATGTCTTCATTAGGTGGTGCATTTGGTGGAGTCTTTGTCAACTTTGTGGCACCTGCTTTATTCAACGGTTATTGGGAGTTTTATCTTGGCTGGTTGATGACCATGTTGATTTTAGTCATTCGCCTGTTTCCAAAATGGGTGGGGGAATATAAAAAACAAACTCAAGCCGTTGCTTTGTCATTTGCGATTGGCACGTTACTGATGCTTGGATTAAATTCAGGTGGCGAACAACTCAGTGCTGATAGAAATTTTTATGGCGTTGTCCGTACGATTAAACTAGACGATAACACCTTAGCCATGATTCATGGCATCACCATTCATGGGATTCAATACAAAGATAACCCAACCGAAGCAACAACTTATTTTTCTTCTGATAGTGGCGTAGGGATTTTATTAAACAACTATCCAAAAGACAATCAGCCTGCCAAAGTGGCGGTGCTAGGCTTGGGCATTGGTACGTTAGCCGCGTATGGAGAAACAGGTGATGATTATCGTCTATATGAAATTAATCAAATTGCTATTGACTTAGCCGAAGGGGAAGGCGGTTATTTCTCATTCTTAGAAGATAGCAAAGCAAACATTGAAGTCATCGCTGGGGATGCTCGTATCTCGCTTGAAAATGAATACAATGCGGATGGCTCACATGAGTTTGATGTTATTGTTTTGGATACATTTAGTAGCGATTCGGTTCCTGTCCATCTCGTGACCAAACAAGCCTTTGATTTGTATTTAGCAAATCTAAAACCAGATGGCGTGATTGCGGCGAATATCTCCAATCAACATATTGATTTGCAACCCGTTTTTTATCAGATTGCACAAGAATTTGGATTGACCATTATTCGCATTGATAACATCCCCGATGAGCCAAATGAGTATTTATCTATTTGGATGTTGATGGCTAAAAATCCTGAATCGCTTAATATTCCCGAATTACAATCTCGCGCGCAAACATACGAGAATTATTCTACCGATGTGGCTTTGTTCACCGATGATTACAGTAATTTGTTTCAGATTTTGAGATAATGATAATTAAGGTAAGTACACGTCACATACCCCTGCTGTAATTTCACACCTAGCAACTTCTTCGCCAACCCACAACACACGGAATTGTGTGGCTTTTTCGTAACCATAGGCTGAACTCCAAAAGATTAAGTCACCTGGGCTATCAAAGCGGGCTTGCACACTGCTCATTAATCCATACAAACATTCGGATGGATAAAGATATGGTGGGTCTTGGTCACCATAGACTGTGAAGTTCACACAATAATTTCTCGGCAAATGTTTTAGTGTGCGCGTTTCCCATTGATAGCCTTCAAAGCGTTCATCGGTTGGGTTTCCGTTTTCATCTAAGCGTTCAAAAGAAAAACCTGAAATACTTCGTTTTGCAAATGAGCGATTCAGTAAAACAAAACTTGTTTCGTTATAAAACAAGGTGAATAAATTACCTTCAGGATATAAAACAGTTGGCAAGGCAAGCGTGGCAGTAGGTGTAATTGTAGAAGTTGGTGGAATCAATGTCGGTGTGAAAGTGGCTTGGGGCGGGGCAGAGGTTGAGGTTGGCAACACAGTTGTCGGCGAGGGAAGAGGCGTTGAGTCTAAGGTTGGGGTTGGCAAAACGGTTGCTAGGTTAAATCTATTTTGAAAAAAGTAAAAGGCTCCAAATCCTAAAAGAATGAAAAGAAAAATTCCGTATATCCAAACATTTCTTTTGCGGTTAGGGTGGCTGGCAATTACAGTTGGTGGCATTTGCTCAACAGGTGTTTTTCGTTTTGCGATTTTGCCTGTGGCATCGTCACGTTGAATGGTTGGTGCACCAACGGGTAATGGTGGCAATGAAATATTTTTTGGCGCGAGGGCTGGTGCTTTGTTTTTATTTAGTGCTGATTCAAGTGCATTGATTAACTCTGCGCCGCTTTGATAACGATTTTTTGGATTTTTTTCTAAGGCATGAAGTAAGACTGCTTCTACTTCTTTTGATAAAGTTGAATTCACGCTTCGCGGCGGAAGGGGAGGTTGGGCGATGTGCTTGAGGGCGATTTCTTGCGGGGATTCATCGTTAAACGGCACTGTGCCTGTGAGCATTTCATAAAGAATCACGCCAAAAGAATATAAATCAGATTGTGGTACTGAATCGCCAGAGCGGCGTGCTTGTTCAGGTGATATGTAATGTGGCGTACCAAAGACGTTGCCTTGTGTGCCATCTTGTATATCGAGTGCCATGCCAAAATCACCAAGTAGAACGCGCCCATCTTTGGAAAGCAAAATATTTGATGGTTTTACATCGCGATGAATGACACCTTGTTTGTGGGCATAATCTAATGCGCTGGCAATTGCACGCCCAATGCGTAAGATTTCTTCGTTTGGAACTAATTTTCTTTCATAATGAAGGTTATCTAAAAAGGTAGATAAGTCTTCGCCATCTACATAGTCCATGACGTAATACGAAAAGCCTTGAGCATCATCCGCGTAATAGATTTGGATGATGTTTTCATGCCGCCATTTTGCCATCATACGCGCTTCATTGACGAAACGTGTAGCATAAGCGGGATGTTTTCTGTAGCGTTTGTCTAAAACTTTAATGGCAACAGAGCGATGTAACTTTACATCCCAGCCGTAATACACGGTTGCCATGCCGCCCTGACCCAGCAGTCGTTCGACGCGAAAGTTAGCAAGTTGTTTTCCTATCAGCGGGTCATTCATTAATGGTTAGCCTTTTTATTTTTTTAACACAAAGGACTCGAAGGTCACAAAGGTTTTTGTTATTACTCATCACTTCTAACTTTAATCTTTCCCTTTACCAATGTTTCACGGCTTGCCATAGTGATTTTAGAAAGTTCATTGACAAAGCGATTCGCACCATGGACGTACGCATCCAGATAATCTTGTGTAATCATCTCGGCTAAATCTTTTCTACCAATTTCAAGCAGTTGCGAAACATGCGGGCGAAAATCACGCAGATTCATTTTGACGACAGACTCTGAATCTGTAATCACACTCCATGCCAATTGTTTTTGTTCATTATCATCTTTAGCGGTCATAAAACGAGTGAGGGTGCTGGTAGGGGCAACCGCGCCGACATTTGAAAATACCTCTCGCCCTTTGATGATATTGTTCAGCACTTCAAACCGTTCTGGAATTTTATCCAATAACCGTTGAATGGGAAGGGGCAAATGAGCCAGTAACTTAATGGCACCTACACTGGCACTTTGACCTAGTGATGCAATCTCTTTAGCGCGTGAAAGAAATACGCCAAAACCTGCTAACGAAGCCAGATACACTTTTTGAGAATGATTAAAACTTGCAAACAAAGCGGCTCTATCTTCGCTGGATGCGGTTTCGTAAGCGGTGAGTAATTTCAGTGTTTGAGCATGTAATGCTAGCAGATTCAAATCCACAAGTGGCACTTCCACATTCATGGGGTACACACGCTCACGCGGAGATTTAAGGCTGGCATCCATTGGAATTAAGATAGAAGGATTGGTTCGGCTTCCTTCTTCTACAAGTTGATGAAGCGAAGCAGATAATTCTGGTTGCGTTTCAGACAATTTTCGGATTTCATTTAATAGTTCTTGTGAAGGCTGATAACTAGTCGCATGAATGGCACGATACAAAACTAGTAGATCATTAATCGTTAATTCGATTAAGTCACTTCGTTGTTTGAATTGTTTTCGCAAATCAAAAAAGGCTTTCAGGTTGAGTTGGTTATTTTCGGCACCTGCTTCTGGCAACACATGCGGAGATTGACTGACTAAAAACAAATCTTCTTCATTTAATTGCAAAGCCAGTGAAGCGTAAATCGAATAGTCGGCTGGGGTGGGGGAGGGAAGCAAACTTAAATATCGCGCCCACGATAAGGCTTCATTCGTCATAATTTCGGATAAAACACTTCCCCAAACGCCATCAAAGAAAATGTGTGATTGGTCAAACACAATCGTGTGACCCGTATCAAAAATCGTCATGGCATGAGAGCCAATGCCTCTTTCGGCTTGGCGTAATTCTGAAAGTGGTAATTCACGGGCGCGTCTATCGGTTGAAATTAAAATGGGTGCAAAACGTAAATTATCTAATTCAGTCACAAGCATTGGGTTTAATTTACTTCGTAAATGCGCCAAAGCAGAACGCTTGACCTTTGCCAATGAAATCAATTGCGCTGGCACAGCCGATGTGTCATTCAGCAAAGACATGATTTGTGCGCGTGCGGTTAGCACGCTTAATGGTTTGTTCGTACCAGATTCACAAGCAGGCATTAAATAATAACTGTTGTTATGAATGATTCCAATTTGCGCATCAGTAATATTAAACGGAATACGAATTTCGCCATAATGACCTGGCTCTAAATATGCCAGAATAGACATTTGATTTTGATAGGCACTTAAACCTTGTTCGATGGCATCGTTTAATTTTTGATTCCAAGCATCATAAACAGCAGGCGGAAGGATTTTTAATTTCTTTTGTAAAAATTTATCAAACTTCAAACGGCGATAAGTAGGGTAATCCATGCTTGCCCCATCAGATTCTCTTCGGTAAGGGCGAACCAGTTCCCAGTCACGAAAGAGGCGGCGAGCGGTTTGAGTCTGCTCAGGTACAGAGCGAAGCGCATCTTCTAATAATGAAATCGAAACACGCTCCATCCATTCATTTTCTAAAAGAGCATGATACTGATGCAAACAAGTTACCGATGCCATTACCCAAGCGGTTAATCTATCTACTTCATCTAAATAAATATGATTTTGCTTTAGCAAAGTATCAAAGCCGTGTGTTTCGTTGGCATGGCGGGCAGTATCTTCACGCAAAGCATAATCCACATAAAATTGCCAAGCGCCTTCAGGGAATGCCGACTCAGGGTCTTTGCCTGCTAACTTCAACAAATTTTGATACGCCCACAAAACGGCGGCTGGACCAGCAAAAAACGCGCCATACACGGCTTGGTCTAGCACTTGCTCCACGCCACTAAATAATGCGTTTACATCTTGCTTCAATTTTTGAATGGGAATTTTTCTACCGGGCAAACGCGCCAAACCGCTCAAAATCATTCCGGGCACATTGCCTGCTGGCATAATTTTTGAAACCAATTGCACCACGGCTTCCACTTCTGGCAATGTGAGGCGTGAAAGTTTTTGCGATGAAATATTTTTCGCAACCGTTCGCAAATCTTTCGCGGTCATTTCAGTCACATCGTGGATGCTGGCTTTTTTCTTACTCATATAAGATGATTATATCTTTGGGATGTTTTTGCCTTGTTTGCATATTTGTTAGGAGTACAAATATCTCACAGGATATAAGATTAACCACAAAGGTACAAAGACGCTAAGTCACTAAAAAACTTTGCGCCTTTGAGGCTTAGTGGCTTCGTGGTTATTTCACCTACGATAGATTTATAATGAAAGAATGCCCATTAAAGCCTTTAGACTGACCGAGAATCAACTGACTCCTTTGGATATTTCCGCCTCAACCCTGGACGGGGTAACTGGTACGCTGGCGAATGGCTTTTATACTACCTTCAGCACCCTCGCCGCTGGGACGAAAGTTCTCGGATTGAAAAGTCACTTACAAAGATTATATAAACCAGCGGAAGAAATGAAATTGAAACCGTCTGCAAATGAAACAATATTACGAGAACAAATTGCAAAACTCACTCAAGAAAATTTACCCAACGAATCGCGCATTCGATTAATCCTTACCAAAGATACAGGTGATGTGTATATTGCCATTCAAGCGTTTGAGCCGCTACCTGAATCTGTTTATCAAAACGGCGTGCATGTGATTACAAGCCAAATCACACGGCATGACCCACGCATCAAAGGCACAGATTTTATTGCCCAAAGCCAAGCGCAAAGAAAATTGTTGAATAAAGATGTCTTTGAAATTTTGCTCACGAAAGATGGGAAAATTTATGAAGGCATGACATCAAATTTTTATGTCATAAAAAATCGTTGGTCGAGTAGCCCTGAGCGCAATTTGCGAAGGGCGTATCGAGACCAACAGGAGATTGCTTCGGACGAAGAACAAGAACGTCCTCGCAATGACGTAACACTAATCACCGCCCAACGCGGAATTTTATTAGGCGTTACTCGCAAAGCCGTTCTCAAACTTGCTAGGGGATTGGGGTTATCAATTGAATATCGCCCGCCTTTAATAAATGAAGATTATGATGAAGCATTTCTCACATCCAGTTCGCGCGGTGTAGTGCCAATTGTTTCGATTGATGATAAGTCAGTGGGGCAGGGGGGTGTAGGAGAATGGACGAGCAAGTTGATATTTGCTTATAAAAATTATGTTATCGAAAATAGTGAATTCTTACTTTTACATTAATTTTATTTCTTAGAACCTAACAAGACCTCACTCATCCCAACAACGATGACGAGTAAAGCAGTGGCGTTGAAAAATAAAGTCAGACCCCATAAGCGATACAATGCGCTAACTAACCCAATAAACATTAGAACAGCAAATACGATATTCACTTGCAAGATTTTTCTAGAGAATGAATTAAAGGGGCGGAAGAGATAAAACAACATGCCTGCACTTAGCAAAGTTGCCAACACGCCAACTTCAACAATTAAGTTGAGCGTATTCTTTCCATCTAAACCGAACAAACTATATACATAAATACTGCATGTGCCTTGATGTGATTCTAAGTTGCGATATGGTCTTTGCAAAATGCTGACTAAAATCAACTTATCAAAAATAATATTGCTTGAGTCAACGGTCCATTGCATGGCTTGGCTTTCATACGGCTCTAGCAATAAAGTTTCGCTGATAACTTCGGCTTCATCTTCGTGGCTAACAAAAGCATTGACCTGTGGTTTAGTGGCTTGTGTTGCTAAGTTGTTAGTCACTATTGTATTGATAGTTGCTGTTTCCCACGGCGCAATCATCAAGGGGCAAGAAATGTCTAGGGTTCGCACCCCAGTTTGAGGCATGTAAAGACGCGCTTCCATTTCACCCCATAACAAGTTGCTAGAAAAAAATAAATTAATAAAACTCCCGCCGCTAAACAGCAAAATTCCCAAGCCGACCAGTGCATTGCGTTTGTGATTCATATCTGCTGATTATAATGGTGGATAGATTTGAACGTTGCTGTTAGGGAGTACCTTGTTCTTTTAAACGTTCCAGCATAAATTTTGCAAATTCAATTACGCGCTCTTTATTATCTGGTGAATCTCCGAGCCAAAAGCCGAGGGTAATTTTGAAATATAGATTATTTTGTAATACGCTGACATAATGCAATGCGTCGTCTTCACTCGTCCAGAAGTATGCTGATTCTCCAAGGTCATCAATTGGTTCGGGTTGGGCGGTTAATAAACCAATATCCTCTTGAAAAAAGCTTTCGGCTTGCTCGGCTGAGTTTTCAATGGCAATTGCGGCATACATAAAAAGATTTGGTTCAGCGGGGTCAGTCATGCAGTCAACGGTCAACATGCCGTTTTCGCCAATGCTTCCGCTGTCTATCAGTTCATATTCTATGTTGACACCTAAAATTGAATCAAATGCTTGTAGTGTGAACAAAGTACAGGCTTGGAATGGCAGTTGCGGGTCAAGTGTTTGAGGCGTGGGGAATTGTGAAATTAATCCAAACTGTGTTACTTCATTATGCGGTAAACCAATCAAATGTATTTCAGTCGGTGTGGTGGGGAGGTAATCACTTGGCACTTTGATTTGAATAATGATTTCGTCACACTTTTCGCCAAAATCACCAATGCCGTGCATAGTGACTTTGCCCTCTGCATCCGTTTTGGCACCATCAGACGAGGTATTCTGGCTACTGCCTGTGCGAGCGTTAATCATTGTCACTGGAATATTCGCCAACGGTTTTTCGCCTGCATCTACTTGACCGTTGCCGTTTGAATCTTCCCATACAAACACTTGGCGCGAGGGGAAACATTCGGAAATGACAACAGGTGGCGGTTTGAGTAAATTGCAAGCAGTGAGCATGAGTAAACTTATTAATATGAAATAGTGAATTCTTTTCATGTCACATCTCCTTAAAGTGAGTGGGGCAGGGGAGGTTATTTTTCATCTTTTTGCTGATTAAAAATCTCATCGTAAGCAATATCTGCCTCGCCACTAAAATGGGCATAGCGGTTGGTTGTATCAATACGGCTGTGGCGGGCAAGTTCTTGTGATAATTTCAAATTTCCTTTTGCTAGGTAGGTCATCGTCACAAAATAATGGCGGAAATCGTGAATACGAATCAAATTCCGTTCTACGCCTGCTTCTTCAATTCTTCCTTTAATGCCTTGCATTGGGTCGCCTTTAATCGCCGTCCACATGCCACTAGCACTAATTGGTTTTATCTTTTTACTAGCACGAATATCATGTCGGGCAAACACAGGCTGTGACTTTAACGGCATGCGTGTAGTCGGTTCTATCAAAGCGCACGCCACATGATACTCTTTCAGTGCTTGAATCGAACGTTTTGAAAAGCGAATCACATCTTGTTTATCGCCTTTACCAATGATAATAGCACGCGCTTCTTGCCAGTCAATATCGCCACGTTTCAAGGCACATGCTTCAGAAATTCGTAAACCTGTATCTGCAAGGGTTAACACAAAGGCGCGGTCACGCAGATTTAACAAACTGCCAGACAATTGACTGCAATACGCAATGACTCGCTCAATGGCTTCACGGTTGAAATTGACAACACGTTTGCCCTGACTGCGTGTGTAGTGTTTTGTTATTTGATGAAGTTCTGCCATATCTTTGGATTTGGAGAATGAATACAAGCCCAACACCGCCGAACGCCAAATCTGCTTGGTGGATGGTGAAAAGTCTTTGATGGCGGCTAGAAACTTCTCGTAATTTTGGACATCCAGTGGGGCATCTTCACCGACAATTTCAACAAAACGTTTGAGTGCATAACGATATGCTGAAACTGTGTTTGCAGAAAGGTCTAACGTATCTAAAAAGTGCTTAATTTGGTCATTCATACACGAAATCTCTCTTATTTATATGATGGCGTATAATACTAATTATATTGAATGATAGATAGAAAGTCAAGAGCCAGATTTGAGCAATCTCCCCCACACAGATTTGAGCGCGGATTTGGACAGTTTTATATAATGAAAGAAGAAAGAGGAAAGAACTCGCTTCGTGATTTAACTTTTACTTGGTGCTGTTTCAAGCGGCAGACTCCCCTGCCCCATTAAGAATATGTTGCAATACCTGCAACATGCCTCCAGTACAGTGGCAGAAATTATTTTTCTGGAGGCTAAAATGGCACGCAAAATGGATGATGAAAAAGTAAAGAATATTTATAATAAAATAGAACAACACCCTGGAAAGAAAGCGGGATTTATTGCGCGTTTATTAAGAATCAATCGTAGCGAAGTGACGCGGGCATTGCCTGTGCTAGAAGATAATGGGCTATTAATCAGCGAGGATGATAAAGGAGGCTTATGGACATTCAAGAAGAAGAAAACAGATAAAAACTAACTCATTGACAGTTTTGTAAGAAGTTTAATATAAAAAGTTGCAGAATTTGGCAACGAGACATGGTATTCTGTTGTAAAAATCGTCAGGAGCTGACAATGACTGGGCGAACAAAAGCAGAACGACTGGAAGAGATGAAGCGGCTTTATATTCAACGCGCTTATACGGATATTGAGTTAGCCGAAAGATTGGGCGTAGACCGTACGCTTATTTATCGTGATCGTATTGAGTTGACCACGCAATACCCTATTGAAGCTGATGAGCAAGGAAGATACCACATTCCACGTGCAAAACTCATCTCGGAAATCAAGGTTAATTTGCACGAGGCACTGGCTTTATATCTTGCTGTGAAAAAAACATCTCGGCAAACCCGTTTTCACCAGCCTCATGCTGTTAATGCTGTAGAGAAACTTGCCGCGACCCTACGCCAACCAATGACAGAAAAATTACTTAAGCTGGCAGATACTGTATTAAAGCAAGAGAAAGACCCTGAAAGAATCAAAATTACAGAAATTCTCACTCAATCTTGGGTAGAGCAGAAAAAAGTACGCATTCGTTATCAACGTTTGGAAAACAAAGATTTTGTTACCCATGTTGTTCACCCATATTTGATAGAACCTTCTATTTGGAGTGACAGTATTTATGTGATTGCATATAGTGAAGTAATGGAAAAAGTCGTTCCTTTCAAAATTGACCGCGTGGATTCAGCAACTCTCTCTGGTGAAGAGTTTGATCTTCCAACAAATTTTGACGAGCAAGAATTACTGAAACATGCTTGGGGTATTTGGTACGAAGAGAAACAACCTGTAATCATAAAACTGCGCTTCTCCCCCACCGTTACTAGGCGCGTCAAAGAAAGCATTTGGCATCCATTGGAGAAAGTGGAAGACACCGAAGACGGTGGTTGTATTTGGAGCGTGGACATCGCCGAATGGCGTGAGATGCTTCCATGGATTCGCGGCTGGGGCGCGGACTGTGAAGTGTTGGAGCCAAAAGAATTGCAAACTGCGCTTGTGAGAGAAACTCAAGATTTGGCGGAGTTGTATAAGGTGGTGGAAGTAGTAATGAAAAAAACAGAATATTATGGACATTCACTAAAAGATAAAGATAAATCTGAATGGCAATTACTTAAGACTCATTTATCTGATACGGCAAGGTTAGCAAAACAATTTGGTGAAGATGCAAAGGTTGGAGATTTAGCATACGTTGCAGGTTTGCTTCATGATATTGGCAAATACTCTAAAGCATTTCAAAAAAGATTGGATGGTAAAGGTCCAAAAGTTGACCATGCCACAGCAGGCGCGAAAGAAATACTTAATTTGTTTAATGGCAATCCATTAAAAAAGACTCTGGCAACGGTCGTTTCTTATTGCATTGCGGGACATCATACTGGCTTGCCTGATTATGGTGATAGTAGCGATGTGGACGGCACGGGAACTTTAGTCTCTCGCACCGAGAAAAAACGATTAGAAGATTTTAAAGACTATAAAACAGAGATTGATACATCTTCTCTTGAATTAAAACCACGTACACTAAAAACATCAAATAATGAATTTTCAACAGCCTTTATGACTCGTATGATTTTTTCTGCGTTGGTAGATGCTGACTTTCAAGATACTCAAAACTTTATGAGACAAAGCGAAAAGCCGCGCGGAGATCATGCTAGTATTGATGAACTTTGCAATAACTTCAATGAGGCTATTAAGAAATTTGATAACCCTGAAAATGAAATTAATAAAAAGAGAACAGAAACACTAAAACATTGTATTGAACAAGCAGGTTCTGAGCAGGGCTTTTTTACTTTGACAATTCCGACGGGCGGAGGAAAAACTTTAGCATCTATGGCGTTTGCTTTAAATCATGCCAAAAAACACGGATTAAAGCGTGTGATTTATGTCATTCCATTTACTAGCATTATTGAACAAAACGCAAGTGTGTTTAAAGAATATCTAGGCGAAGAAAATGTTTTGGAACATCATTCCAATTTTGATTGGCAGAAGGAAGATAAAAAGGATTCAGAAGATGCGGATGATGAAACGAAAGATGCAGTAGAGAAATTAAAATTAGCTTCAGAAAATTGGGATATTCCGATTGTGGTTACAACGAATGTTCAATTTTTTGAATCATTGTATGCAAATAAAAATTCACGTTGCCGTAAATTGCATAATATCGCCAAAAGTGTGATTGTTTTTGACGAAGCCCAAACATTGCCACAAGAATATTTAGATCCTTGTATGTTGGCAGTTAAAGAATTAGTGGTTAATTATGGAGCCAGTGCAGTGTTTTGTACTGCCACTCAACCCGTATTAAATAAGCGTTTGGAAAATGTAAAGTTTACAGAACTTGCTCCTAACCCACAGGCTTTATTTGATTTTTACAAGCGCGTGCAAATAACAAATATTGGTAAAACACCAGATGCAGATTTGATTGAAAAAATAAAATTACATCAACAGGCATTGTGTATTGTCAACACGCGCAAACATGCAAAGGGATTATTTGACCAACTCGAAGGCGAAGGGAACTTTCATCTTTCTACCTTGATGTGTCCTGCTCATCGAAAAGAAGTGCTGAAAAAGATACGGTCTTTACTAACAGATAGAAACAACCCAATTTGCAGAGTCATCTCTACTCAAGTTATGGAGGCGGGCATTGATGTTGATTTCCCTGTCGGCTTTCGCGCTTTGGCGGGTTTAGATTCAATCATTCAAGCGGCGGGAAGAGTCAATCGCGAAATGAAAAGAGACGTGGGCAATATATTTGTTTTCGACCCTGAAACGCCTTTTATAAAGAAAATACCCACTTTTGTAAAACAAGGTGCAACTGTGGCAGAAATAACTTTGAGAGAATTTGCAAATAACCCAGATTCAACATCTGCAATTGAATCTTATTTCAATTTTTTATATAACATTCAAGGAAAGAATGCTTTTGATGTGAAAAAGATACTATTAAATTTTGAAAATGGGTTAGCATTTGATTTCAAGAAAATAGCAGAAGATTTCCGAATGATAGATAACAATACTGTTTCGGTGATTATTCCATATAACGAGGAGGCAAAGGAATTGCTTGAACAAGCACGAGACCCATATAGTTACCCTTATAAGTTCGCTAGACAGTTGCAAATGTATACAGTCAATATTTATGAAAAAGAGTTTGAAAAAATACAAAGTAAAGGAGTGATTGAAACATATAACGAAACATACCAAGTATTAAATAATATGAGTTTTTATGATAAGCACACTGGGCTTATCCTTCCCGCTGATGCTGGCGGGGATGCGTTGTTTTTTGATGGGTAGCCCAGACCTGACAGGTTTCATTGTAACGAGAGTCGATCAGACTTCTTTGAATTCAAATCTATGCGGTTGATTAGGGTTCTGCGAAAACCTGTCAGGTCTTATTTTGAAAAGGAGGTTCTTTTTTATGGGATACGGAATAAAAATTCGAGTAAGCGGCGATTATGCCTTATTCACCCGCCCCGAAATGAAAGTGGAACGTGTTAGTTATGACATTATCACTCCATCCGCGGCACGGGGAATCATAGAGGCAATCTATTGGAAGCCTGCCATTCGTTGGGTGATAGATAAGATTCATGTGTTGAAAGATATTGAGTTCACCAATATTCGGCGCAATGAAGTCAGTGAAAAGGCTTCTGAAAGCGAAGCGAGACGCAGAATGAATGGGACAAGCAATGAGCCAATGTATCTTTCAGTAACTGATAATCGCCAACAACGTGCATCACTTGTTTTGAAAAATGTTGAATACATTATCGAAGCGCATTTTGAAATGACAGACAAAGCAGGTGAAGGAGATACAAAAGAAAAACATTACAACATTGTTTTACGCCGTCTTCGTAAAGGACAACACTTTCATGCGCCATGTTTAGGAACACGCGAGTTTGGCGCAAAAGTGGAATTGATTGAAGATGACGCTTCGATTCCTAATAGTCCGCTTGGGGATTTGGAATTAGGCTGGATGCTACATGATTTAGATTTTTCAGATTCAGAAGATATCAAGCCTCAATTTTTCAAAGCATCCTTGAAAAATGGCGTGCTGGATTTAACAAACTTGGAGGTGCGCACATGATTCTTCAAGCGTTGACTCGGTACTATGATATTTTATCCAATGACCCTGAAAGTGATATTGCGCCGCCTGGATATAGTTCGGTTGAAGTTCGCTTCCTTCTTGAAATATCAAGCAAAGGTGATTTACTTAACATGATTCCAGTTTTTCAAAATGTCCCAATGGGGAAAAAGATAGTTGAAAAACCACAAAGAATGACTGTTCCTGAATATGCAGAGCCTACTGTCAACGTTGCGGCAAGTCTATTATGTGGAAAAAGTGATTATGTTTTAGGTATTTCAGAAAAGGATGATAAAAAACCAGAACATAGTGCAAAAAGGTTTGCTGAGTTTTGTCGTTTCAATAAAGAAATATTGGAACAAGCAGACTGTGATGCTGCTCGCGCGGTGATTGCATTTCTAAATAATCACGACCCAGCAAAAGCACGTTCCCATAAAGCGATATCCCCGCATCTTGAAGAAATCATGAAAGGACGCAGAATTGTTTTTAGTTTCAATGGAAAGAATGTTCATGAAGATAAAACAATTCTCAAAGTTTGGGATAAGCACAGAATGGACAAAGATTCTGTTTTAGGGCAATGCTTAGTCACAGGGGAATTTGCTCCAATTGCAATAAAACATAGGAAGCTACAAGGGCTTAAGAATGGTCAAATGTCTGGAAATCCATTAGTTAGTTTTAATAAGCCAGCGTATGAATCCTTCAATAAGGCTGACCAACAAGGTTTAAATTCACCCATAAGTGAAGGAGCAGAGTTTGCTTACACTACTGCACTGAATTACTTGCTTTTACCAACGAACGAAAACAAAAAATTCTATATAGGTGATACCACTGTTGTGTATTGGGCAGAGAGTGAAAAGAAGGAATATGCCAAAGTCTTTTTGGGGTTGTGTGAGCCTGAAGAAATTGAAGTTCCTGTTGAAGAAGAGTCTAAACCTGTAAGAAATAAACAAGCCGAAAAGAAAGCAAAGAAAATAGCAGAGAAAGTTAAGCGTGTTCAGGCTTTGGATAAAGAAAAACTTCTTAAAGATATTAAAGATTTAGATGGCAACCCTCGTTTTTATGTGCTTGGACTTGCCCCTAATGCGGCTCGTGTCTCTATTCGTTTTTTCCATAGTGATCCATTCGATAAGGTAGTGGAAAAAATTATGAAGCATTACAAAGACCTTGAAATGATTAAGGAATTTGATGACCAGCACACTTACTTAACCATTCAGGATATATTGAAGGAAACTGTTTCTCCAAAATCTTCCGATAAAGATGCTTCGCCGCTTCTTGCTGGTTCGGTGTTTCGTGCCATTCTCGAAAACACCCCCTACCCTGCCGCATTGTATAACGCCATCATCAATCGAGTTCGTGCAGACCAAGACGATAAGTTCACGAAAAAAATTAATTATGCACGCGCCGCCATACTCAAAGCCTATTTGCTTCGTAAATATCGAAGCCAACCAAATCACCCAATTCAGGAGGTACTTGTTATGTCACTCAATGAGCAATCTAATCATGCTGCTTACGTGCTAGGCAGACTTTTTGCTGTGCTTGAAAAGGTTCAGCAAGAAGCAGTTGGAGATGTAAATGCTAGTATCAAAGACCGTTACTTTACATCTGCTTGTGCTTCACCTGCTAGTGTTTTTCCAATTCTATTGCGTTTGTCACAGCATCATATCTCTAAAGTCGGCGCATACTATCACGACAAACGCATTGAAACTATTTTGAATAAATTGGATATTGAGAAAAATCCAATTCCATCACGCCTTTCGCTTGATGACCAAGGTGTTTTTGTGATTGGTTATTACCACGAAAGAAAAGATTTATGGACTTCAAGAAAATCCAAAGATGAAAACGATTCAAATTCAAACGAAATCAACTAACCTACAGGAGAATATAAAATGACTACTATTTCCAACCGCTACGAATTTGTTTTGCTCTATGATGTAGAAAACGGCAACCCCAACGGCGACCCTGACGCAGGTAACATGCCACGTATTGACCCTGAAACTGGTTACGGTATTGTGACCGATGTTTCAATCAAACGAAAAATCCGTAACTATGCTGAATTAATTAAAGGCGATGCAAAAGGCTACAGGATTTATGTTAAGGAAGGAACGCCACTTAATCAAAATCATGTTGAGGCTTATGTTGCTATTGGTCTTAAAACAGGCGACAAAGCCAAGCCTGAAAAAGTTAACGAAGCCCGGGCGTGGATGTGTGCTAACTTTTTTGATGTTCGTACATTTGGAGCAGTAATGAGCACGGGCGATAACTGCGGACAAGTACGCGGACCTATTCAAATTAATTTTTCCCGTAGTATTGACCCCATTGTTCAACAAGAAGTAACAATTACTCGCCAAACTGTTACCAAAATTGACGAAGCCGACAAAGAACGCACAATGGGACGTAAGCATATCGTTCCTTATGCTTTATACAAAGTGGAAGGCTATATCTCTGCCAAACTTGCTAATGACCCAACCAAAGGCACAGGCTTTTCAGAAGATGATTTGAAAATTTTCTGGGATGCTTTAGTAAATATGTTTGAACATGACCATTCTGCCGCGCGCGGTAAGATGGCATCGAGAAAACTGTTTGTCTTCAAACATGATGATGAACTTGGCAAGGCACCTTCACATAAACTTTTTGACATGATTAAGGTTGAAAAGAAAGAAGGCGTTGTTATTCCACGCAAGTTCGGAGATTACACTGTGAAGGTAGAAGGCAAAGCACCCGAAGGCGTGGAGTTGATTGAGAAACTTTAGGAATCTAATGTCATTGCGAGCGTTTGTTGCGAAGCAATCTCTTAATAAGTAAGAGATTGCTTCGCAACAAAGAGCAAGAACGTCCTCGCAATGACATAGAAAATTATGGAATACACCCAAGAAGACCTCCTGCCGCTCTCAGGCATACAGCACTTCCTGTTTTGTCGCAGGCAGTGGGCGCTTATCCATGTTGAACAACAATGGAAGGAAAACGCGCTCACTGCCGAGGGCAGGATTATGCACAAACGAGTGGATGACCCGTTCTTCACCGAAACGAGAAATGGGGTCATCACAGCGCGTTCTGTGCCTGTAGCATCCTATCGATTGGGGTTTTCTGGCATGTGTGATGTAGTGGAATTTAAGTCCTCGCCTGATGGCGTCCAATTGCCAAATCGTGATGGGTTGTTTTTGCCTACACCTATTGAATACAAGCGAGGCAAACCTAAACAAAACCGTAGTGACGAAGCA
>JAEURH010000042.1 GCA_016789365.1 Anaerolineales bacterium | reverse complement strand
TCGATGATTTTTGCTTCGGCTTCTTTCAGTTGATTGATTAACGCATCACGCTCAGCGGAATCCTGTCCGCTCGCCTCAGGCATTCCCTCTTCCGTTGCTTTTTCTTGTTCTAACTCGTCTTGTTTGTCTTTCTCTTTCTTCATAATTGTCACTCTCATTTTTTGATATTAGATATTCGAGTATCGATTTATCGAATATCGTTTTCATTTGAAATTGTATCGTTCACCAAATCACTTAACAAACCAGCAACGTATCTCACCATTGGAATTGTACGTGCATAAGACATTCGCATTGGACCTAAAACGCCCAATGTGCCTGTTGCCATGCCTGGTACGCCATATCTGGCAATCACCATTGAACACTGACGTAATTCTTCCCACTCACCTTCACCACCGATTAAGACTTGTAGTCCGCCAATGTTGCTGTTGGTGGTGGTCTTTGCTAATAAATCTTGTAAGGTAGAACGCTCTTCAAAAATTTTCAAAGTTTTACGCGCTTCTTCTGATTCTGAAAATTCAGGTTCGCGTAATACATTTGTAAAACCATCAGTATAAATTTCGTTGGAACGACTGGCTGTGTTTTTGAAATCTTGCAATATCAATGTGAGAATATCTTGGTCAAGTGGGTCAGAAAGAGTTGGCAGGGAGGCGATGGCATCTACTGTGAGACCAGCCAGAAGCGTGTTAAGACGCTTGGCAGTTTGGCTGAGTCGTTCTTGGGTGACGGGCTCTGTCAAAGTTAAAATCTGCTGGCGAACATCTCCGCCCATCATCACTAAAACCATCAAGACCTGACGACCTTGTGTTGAAATTAATTCAATATGTTTGTATTTGGCTTGCTCGATATGTGGTGCAGTGACAACTGAAACGCCTTGCGATTGAGACGCAAGAATTGAAGCCGCAAGTGTCATCCATTGTTCTAACTCTGGGCGGGATTGATGAAATTGATGCGAGATAGTGCGTTGCACACCTTCGGGCAATTCGGCTTTGTTCATCATCTCGCTAACGAAATAACGATAGCCTTCTTCGGTCGGCACACGCCCTGCTGAGGTATGTGGCTGACGGAGATAGCCCATTTCAGTGAGTGCGCCCATTTCGTTGCGAATGGTGGCTGTCGAAAAATTTAGGTGATAATGCTCCGCCAGCCGCTTCGAGCCAACTGGCTGAGCGGATTCAATGTAGTCTTTTATTAAAAGAAGAAGCAAGGTCTTCTGGCGTTCAGTGAGGTTATTCATATTCAAAAGTTAGCACTCCCGAAACGAGAGTGCTATTTTTCACGGAATAATGATAACAGTGTGAATGGGTGAAGTCAATAAGAGGAGTGTAAGAAAACTCCCGCATAAGCGGGAGTGATTGTTGTTATGGAGAACCAGGTCGCCAAGCGGGGTGAAAGTCTTGTGCTTTGTCTTGGGTAAGGCGCACACGGTCTCCACCAGAAACGGTCATGTAGAAAATATCTAAATTGCCTGGGTCTCCTACACCTTCGTAAGTGAGGTAAAAGCCATCAGGAGAGTAGGCAATGTTTTCTATGTAACTTACTCCGCTTAGTTGCACACGTTGGCCTTGTTCGTTAGAGCGGTCAGTTGTGGAGGTGCTCATTAAGTATGGGTTACAAAATGTAGTGGCGCATCTTTGATTAAAGAGTATCAAATCACTACGTGGTGACCAAGCAGGTTTATAGTTGGTATAGGCTACACCGCTACGGATGATTTGAACTGCGTCTGTGCCATCGGCATTCATCATCCAAATTTGATATACGCCCACTCGTTTGACGACATACACAAATTTTGAACCATCTGGTGACCATGAGGGCATCCGAGATTCGACTCGTTGTGCGCCTTTGGTAATTTGTGTAATGGATGAAGGGTTATCCACTTTTGCTGTAAAAATTTCCATTTGACCAGTTCGTAGAGAGGTGAAAGCAATGGTTGTTCCATCTGGTGACCATGCAGGGTCAAAGTTTCCGCCGGGAGAAGAGTCGAATGGGGTTAGGTTGGAGCCATCTGCATTGACAATGAAAAGACTGGCATTGTTATATACATCTTGTGGGGCACGGCAGGGTGAAATAAACACTAACCTTTGACCATCGGGCGACCATGCAGGTTGACAGGCACCGTTTGGCATTTCTGTAATTTGGGTAGCGCTTTCGCCGTTTAGGTCTGCAATATAAATCTGAGGTACACCAGAACGAGTAGAAGCAAATGCAATTTGACCCGCACCACCACCTACAACATTCGATGGGGTAAGTGAATTTGGTGTACTGGTAAATAAAGGTGTTTCAGGAACACCAGGAATAAAAGTATTAGTTGGTCCTGGAGTGAAAGTCGGCGGAACTGGTGTCTCTGTAAAGGCAATCGTCGCTGTAAATGTAGGAGCCGTTGTAAATGTAGGCAAGGGAGCCGTTGGTTCAGGTGTGTTTGTACTGGTGCTAGTCGGTTGGGTAATGAAAGGAATTGGTATCATCGCCCGCACGTTATCTGGCAACAAGCCTGGCGCAAAGTACACTACACCAGCAATTGCCAAAATAATCAGAAGAAAAACAAAACGAATTAAGTTCGCACGTTGTTTGCGTTCACGTTCTTTTTGGCGTTTAAGCGGAGAGATAAAAGGTTGTTCTTCATGTCCCGATGGTTGCGGGTGAACGGGTCCCTTTGGTACACGGGCAGAGTTTTTTAATCCGCCATCATCTATTATGGTATCGTGCATTTCGCGTGGAGCAAGCGACTCTGGCGGAGGCGGGGCAACGGTATAAGAACCAGGAATTTGTTGTGTTTTGGATTTTGAGGCTAGTAATGATTTCTTAAATTCCTCGGCAGATTGAAAACGGTCAATTGGGTCAACCGCCATTGCTTTTTCAATAGTGGCGGCTAACTTGCGTGAGACTTTTGAATTGCGCTTTCGCAATGGAGTCAGTTGAGCGTTATCCATAGCACGGGCAAGACCATCTTCTGGAATCACACCACTTAATGCCGCATATAAAGTAGCACCTAAAGAATAAATATCAGTGCGTGGGTCTGTGCGGGCTGTGCCATATTGTTCTGGCGGAGAGTAGCCCGGTGTCATAGCACGCGCACCTGTTGTTGTGGCTTGGCTAGCACTTTGATACACTTTGGCTAAACCAAAATCTACTAAAAAGATATGACCATCTGGCGTTATTTTGACATTGCCCGGTTTAATATCGCGGTGCAAAATGGGAGGTTTACGAGTGTGTAAGTATGTTAAGGCATCACAAATTGCGGCACCAATATGAACCGCATCATCTTCACTTAACATACCTAAGCGTTCCATACGGTAACGTAAATCTTCCCCTTCAATAAAATCCATTACCAAATATTGACCTTCATCCCCCAACACAAAATGGTCAGAAACTCTAGGCAAATTGGGGTGACGTAAATTGGCTAAAATTACGGCTTCCAAACGGAATTGGCGCGAGTATTCATCGGTGGTAAATAAATTTTCTTTAAGCGCCACCCCCACGCCAAGGTTCTCATCTATAGCGCGATAGACCGAGCCCATGCCACCCTGCCCAAGAATATCTACAATTCGATAACGATTATGAATAAGTGTGTCTTTTTCCAGCGTCATTGATTAACCTGAAAGAGCAATTGCCCTTAAATAATTTCTCGTGCCTTGCTTTAGAATGGGCGCATTATATCAGACGGATGCTTTTCGGGCAGAAGATGTAGTTAAATTGAAATGTTTGAAAACCCATGGCGCACCGCCTGTTATCCAAAAGCCGACTAATGTATAACGAATAAAACGCAAGGCGTAAACAAGAAGTCCATCACCACGCGGGAAAATTTGACCTAACCCCATCCACAAGATTAACACCCCAATTAATCCGATGACATAACGAAGAACACGCTTCCATGTTGGACCGTCAGCCTGATACCCGCCTTGAAGATGAATCCATGCTACGCCAAGTGCCAAGCCAAAGAACGTCCCTGCTGAAGTGAAGACATTGTTCGCATCTACCGGAGCAGGTATCTCGGTCCTGGCAAGAAGCGCATTATCTATCCACAAACTTGGGGTTTGGAAATTACTTCGCAAAGCAGTGACTGATAATCCAATTGCCATCAAAATTAAGGACGCGATGAACGAAATCCAAATATGTTGGCGGAATGATTTGCTCCTTAACCAAGTAGCCACTGGCTCCCAAAATTGGACAAACGCCCAAAGCAAAATTGCCCCAAACAGCCAACCGAAAATAACATCATGCGGGAAGTGTGAACCAAGATAAATTCTTGAAAAACCAATTAAGAAAATTAATAAAAAGCAAACAACGCGAACCCACAGATTGTTACGATACAAAGCGATAATGCCCCACACACTCATAGCATGTTGTGCATGACCTGATGGCGCGCCAAATGTAGTTTCGGGCCAAAGTGCTTGCACATGTGAACTGACCCAATATGGGCGCGGACCAGCAAATAACAATTTACCAGCATAGTTAAACATACTACTGGTTGCCAAAATCAAACCGACGCGCAAGCCAAGTGCTGAATCAATGCTCCAATAAATTAAAGGGAGTACAAGAAAGAAAAAATCTTCGGTACCTAACTGACTAAAAAACTGCATGGGAGTATTTAACCAAGCCCCTATACTTTGAAGTGCAATGACAAAACCAATGCCGTTATCTATCCAAATTTGCATGTAGTCCTCCAGTAGGGTTTTAACAATTTGCAATTGACGATTTTATAACCCTCATTGTACACTCAATAAATGGAAAAGACACCTACCCGCTGGTGGGATGTACCATCAGCAATTTTGTTATTCATCATTATTCAAGTATCGGCTTGGCGATTACAAGCCACCAACTGGGTAGAACAGTTGTATCTGGTTGGCAATATTGCAACCATCGGCTTAATAGTTGGCATGGCACTGGGGCAAAGCAAGTTTCAGAAACGAAATGTAATATTCCTTTCCTCTGCTTATATGCTTGTTACATTTACTTGGCAATGGCTCAGGTTTATCAAATTCGGCAGAGACCAAAACTACTTAGGCGAACAACTACTCATTTTATTAAGCAGGTTACTCACTAGCCTTTCTGAATATACAGCTGGCAGAGCAGTAAACGACTCTATCTTAGTCTTGGCATTGCTATCTATTCCATATTGGCTTGTTTCATTATATAGTGGCTATCAACTAACACGTCATGCCAAAGCACTGGCTTGCATTTTGCCATCGGCTATTTTGATGTTGATAGTACATTACTATCACTACACCGCCAAAGATTACGGCTGGATGTTCGGCATCATTTTATTCGCCGCTTTATTATTAATTGGTAGGCAAAAATACATCACCGATAAAGCCCAATGGCTGAAAAACCGCGTACAAATTTCAGGTGAAAGCGGGGTAGATGTTATCACCGCCTCGTTTACCATTACATTTGTTATTATGATTTTAGCGTGGCTCATTCCGTATGCCTTGCCAACGCATGTTGAAATCCGCGAGGCTTGGCGCAGAACATCTGACGATTGGTTTTCAGGAGAGTCATTTGAAAATTTATTTTCTTCACTCAATAAAGAAGAAAACCCTCAAGCCAAAAATTTTCAGGATTCACTTGGGCTTGGCACACAAATTTCACAAAGCGAAGAAATTGCTTTTCTCGTGTATGCCCCCCCAGCCGCGGCAGAGTATCCGCGCTTGTATTGGCGCGGACAAGTTTATGACCTATATGAAAACGGAAGATGGTTCATTAGCAACAGCGAAGAAGGTTTACAAAACCAATCAGTGGATATGGAAATTCCCGATACACAAAATCGCTCACGCCTAAGTTTTGCATTCGACGTTTACATGCCCACACAACTGATTTTATATACAGCAGGGCAACCCATTTCAATTAATCAAAACACCATTGTCTTATATAAAAACATTCCGCCCAGCGAAACCAGATATGATGTTTTAACTTTGCTTGCCTCACCTGCATTAAAAAAAGGTGACTTGGTGCGAATAGCCTCGATGATGGGCAACCCAATTATTTCGGAATTACAAACCGCTTCAACCGAATACCCAAACTGGGTGCTAGAAAACTACCTTCACCTACCTGAAAACTTTTCACCAGAAATTCAAGCGTTGGCTTTACAAATTACACAGCAATACAACAACCCATTTGACAAAGCAACAGCAATCACCAACTACCTGCGAAATGCAATTAAGTATTCACCTACTGTTTCAATACCAGAAGATGTGGAAGACCCGCTAGCATATTTTCTATTTAACTTAAAAAGTGGTTTTTGTAACTACTCAGCCTCGGCGGCGGTGTTGATGTTAAGGTCTGTTGGCATTCCCGCACGTTTAGCGGTTGGGTATGCCGAAGGTGAATCTGAAATTCAAAACAATGTTTATACCGTAAGAGAAAGAGATTATCACGCTTGGCCCGAAGTGTACTTCCCTGAATATGGCTGGGTAGAGTTTGAGCCGACGGGAAATCAAGAAGCAATTAGCCGCCCTACTGAACGGGCTGAGCAAACGGCTTCATTACCAATTCCTCTCAACCCCGTTGGGCAAACGCCGAATGATGGAGAGGAACAACTTCCAGTTAATAATGAAGCGTTGATTGAAGAGCAAGAAACGCCCCTCGTGAGTCAAAATCAAATCCAATGGTTGAGTCTGTTGGGTGGAATCATCTTATTGATTGGGTTGGGTATTTTTATTAAACGAAAATATGCACCGCAACAATCAGCGGCATCTATCTTGAAAGTTGTTTTAGAAAAAAATAAAATTAAAGTACCACATTGGTTAGATACGTTCTTAATCTGGTCAAGTTTGCCGAGCATTGAAAAAAGTTTCCATGCGATTAATACAGGGTTGAGGCAATTGGATAAACCGCAACCATTAGATAGCACGCCGATAGAACGCGCCAATGCTTTGAAAAAATTACTGCCCCCTGCCGAAGATTCGATAGATGTTTTGTTACGTGAATATCAAAATGAAATGTTTAGCAAAACACGTGGAAATGAGCAAACTGCAAGGCGGGCGGCTTTTCGGGTTTTGACGTATGCCATTTGGGCTAGAGTTAAGTTTGAAATAATGGGATACAATTAGTTATAATATACTAATTGGGTCTCCCAAATGACTGCTGAGAATACCCGCCCAAGCACATTGCACGACCAATTGCTAACGCTTGCCGCACTGGCAGGCAAAGTTCGCACTGATTTCAGCGCGAACAAAATTCAACTTCCCAAAGAAACGACTAACAATTTACATCATTTACAAACCACGCTTGAGCAATTAAGCGAAAAAATTGAAGTGTTCCAAAACGAACACAGCAATTTGATGGCGTTGGCGCAAGTGGGTCAGGTGATTAACTCATCACTTGAATTAGATGAAGTGCTTCGCATCGTAATGGATAACATTGTGCGCTTGACCAAAGCCGAGCGCGGATTTTTAATGTTGCGTGACGAAAACGGCGAGATGGTGGCAAAAATTGCCCGCAACTGGGAAATGGAGTCGATTAATTCTTCTGAAAAAAATGTCAGCCGAACAGTGGTGCAAAGAGTAATTGATTCGGGTGAATCAATCGTCACCACCAATGCACAAGAAGACCAACGCTTTGTGGGGCAAGAAAGTATTGTGGCGTTTAACTTACGTTCGATTTTATGCGTGCCATTGAAAGTAAAAAATGATTTAATCGGCGTGATTTATGCCGATAACCGCATTCGGGCTGGCATTTTTGCAGATACTGAAAAAGATTTGCTAGAAGCCTTTGCAAACCAAGCTGCTGTGGCAATTGATAACGCGCGTTTGTTTTCTTCACTCAAAAATTCGCTTGAAGAAGTAACCGCGTTGAAAAATTTAATGGATAACGTCTTCGCTTCTATCACCAGTGGAGTGATTACTGCTGACATTCAAGATAATATTACACTTGCGAATCGCGCGGCGGAAAATATACTTGGCTCTGCTACCGAAGAAATTATCGGACATCACTTGAATGAAGCCTTGGCTTCTGTTTCAAGTGAGTTAGAACCTCATCTTAAAGAAGTTCGTAAAACGGACAAAGCGATTGTGGATTTAGAAATTAGTCACACTTCGCCCAAACGCGGAAATGTAGATTGGCGTTTGAATCTATCTCCGTTGAAAGACGCGGGACAAAAAACTCAGGGTGTGGCAATCGTTTTAGATGACCTCACAGAACGAAAAAGGTTAGAAGCGCAACGTCGCCTGTTTGAGAGAATGGTCTCCCCTGCTGTCATCGAACAACTTGACCCAAATAGTTTGCAACTCGGTGGCAAGCGTGTGGAAATCACAACTTTGTTTGCAGACATTCGCGGATTTACAACCTTTAGCGAAAGTATGTCACCAGAAAAATTAGTGACGATTTTGAATTTGTATTTGGCGGCAATGGCTGAAGCTGTATTATCTCAAGAAGGTACAGTGGATAAATTTATGGGCGATGCAATTATGGCGTGGTTCAATGCACCTGTGCCACAAAAAGACCATACCTTGCGCGCTGTGAAAACTGCGGTTGCGATTCGTGACTCGATTGAAAAGTTGTATAAAGAATTACCTAAAGATGCGCATTTGGCATTTGGGGTTGGGATTCATGTCGGTGATGCGGTTTTGGGTTTAATCGGTACTGAAAAACGTTTGGAATATACTGCCATTAGTGATTCGGTTAATACTGCTAAACGCATTCAAGAAAATTCTGCCAATAATCAGATTTTGATTACGAAAGAAGCGTATGAGTTGGTCAAGAAACACATTGAAGCGAAACCCCATGCTGAAATGGGCGTGAAAGGTAAAACGCAACCGATTGAGGTGTATGAGGTGTTGGGGTTGAAGTAGTTAAGAGAGTAGAGAACAGAGAGCAGTAAATCCGCTGGTCGAGTAGTTGCGAGTGATAACGAGACCAGATGGTGAGTGGAAAGTAGTGAGTAGAAAGTGAATGGGGAATAGTGAATAGTATTTTGCGGGAATTGAAACTAACAAACTAGTTTAATTAATCAGAAACCAAAACATTATTTAGAAATAGAAGACAGCACTGATACCACACGAAAACCGAAAACGTTGGACTCGACTTTAGGTTTATTCCCGATACGCTCAGTACAGGTCAGATCCACGTCTCCATTTAAGTAACTGCCACCACGCAACACACGTAAACTATCTTCTGTAGGTTTATTATTTTCTTTCTTTAAGTAATCTTTGTAATTCCCTTGCCATTCCGTTGCACACCATTCCCATACATTCCCGCTCATATCCAACAAATCATACTCATTTATACCTAAAGGAAAAGCACCCACCGAACTCGTACCGTTTAGGTTTGTATGTGAATAATTTGCATGATTCGGCGTAATCTCATTTCCCCAAGGAAATATTGTCTCTCCTCTCCTGCTTTTGGGAGAAGGGTTGGGGATGAGGGAAGAATTATTTCCTCGCGCCGCATATTCCCACTCTGCCTCACTCGGCAAACGAATCTCAAACTTTTCACTTAACTTAATCAGTTCAATTTTTCCATCTTTCCAGACTTGTATTCTACTTTCTGCTTTGCGCATTTGTTCTGTTGCCCATTTACAAAACGCAACGGTTTCATACCAAGATACACCAACAACAGGATGGTTAGGCAAATTGAATGGTGAACTATAAGCCAGAGGTGCAGTCCTTACTGCATTATCAGATTCGCCTTTAAATCCATTTTCAGTCCAGTATCCCACTTCTTTTGCTTCTTTCCAATAGCTTTCGGTTTTATATCCGTCGGCTTTTACAAATAAATCAAATTGAGCGTTCGTCACAGGGTAACGGGACATGAAAAAACTTGGTAGGCTAACTTTGATTTGTGGGGTTTTACTTTTAAAATTATGTTCTTGCATATTAAATTTTTTAGCCAAATCTTTAATATCTTCTTTTCTTATCCCCATCAAAAACTCACCTGCAGGAATTTCGCAAAATAAAAACTCTTTTGTTACGCCAATTCTTGGGTCACCTAATTGTGCCAACACATTGCCCGCATCCGCCCGTTCGCGCGGCGAGAGGTGGTTATTTTCTATTAATTCAACTAACTTGTTTTGCACTCGTGGCACGAGTTCTTTACCAAGTTCTCTTCGTTCAGCACGAGTCACACCAACTTCAAGTAAAACATCACCTGCTAACCAAACTTTGTTCCATTCTTTTTCATTCAACTCACGTTTGGGGCATAACTCGGCAATTAATGCCAATGGCGAATCAATTGAACTCCGTAGAAAAACTTTTCGGCTGACTGCCCATAAAATGACTTGTCGCCACAATAATTGATTATTTGCCAACTCTTTGGCGCGTGCTACAAAATCATCTTTTGATTCTAAATATGTACCTGCTAAAAATTCTTGAAACGAACGGTGTGGAAAAGTAAAAATACCATTTTCTCTTTCAAGCAATAAGCCTGCTCTTAGTTTAATAACCTCAATTACTTTTGCCGCCCAATTTAAATCTCCTTTATTCAATGTCTTTAATGAATTTAATAATTTTGATTCGGGAATTCCCGTTAATGATTCATCATCCTCATCATTGAGGTCTGTTTGAGCATGGGCTTCATAAGCCAATTGCCAAATAACAGGTTTTAAGTCTGCATCGGTCAAATTGGCTTGTTGTAGCAATTGCCTTAATTGAGAAATCTCTTGCCCTTTGCTGGTTTGTTCCCATTGCCACAGAAGTTTTTCAATAATGGTTTCGTATAACTGAGCGCGTGTATCTGGTAATTGTCCATTATCCGTATTAACTACTGCCATAATCGTCAACAAAAGGGGATTGCCTGCTAATTTGTTTAACTCTTTACGCTGACCAATTTGTTTCACTAAATTTTCAGCAAGATTATTGGCTTGTTCAGTAGGCATTCCTAAATTCATCAATTCTTTATACCAATGTTCAATAAAAGATTCGATTTGTTTATTTTCAAATGGTGCGATTTCAAACTCAGGAAAGTTTGGCAAACGTAAATCTGGTTCATTTTCTTCTTTTGGTTCAGTGTAAGAAAGAATGCGGCACGTCACCACATAACGATTTTTGTCATAACGCTTTACAAAAGCCGTAACGGCATCACGCACAAATATTCTTTGCGGAATCGTAGTGACTTCATCCAATCCATCAAAGAATAAAATCACTTTACCTTGCTCCAACAATTCTAAAATCGTTTTTGAAGCAGAAGAAAGGTTTTGGTTTTTGAGACGTTTTTCAATAAAGTCCCAAATATGTTTTGGTTCGGCTTTTTCGGGTAATTTCTTAAACGATTTTATAAAATCACGCAATATCACAACCACCGGCAAAAGGTCGGCATCTTCTTTCTTCCAGTTTTCTAACCTGCTGGTTAATTGAGATGAAAGACAATACGTTAAATAATTAACAAAGGTAGATTTTCCACTGCCAGGGTCACCTTTGATCACCAATGTTTGGGTCTCAATAATCGCTTCTAAAACTGAAAGTGGTGTGGTTTTCCCATGTCCAAAAATATTATCCAATATTAGTTCAGCGTCATATCTTATTTTATTTTTGTTCCTTTCTTTTCTTACTTCTTCTTTTCCATCTATCCGTGTAACTAGTAATGTTGTATTCAAATCAATATACACATTTGCCAAGCTCATTACTCTTTGTTCATTTAAGTCTGAGGCTTTCGGGTCAATGCCGTGTAAAGAAAGGTTCTTTGTGTTGTTTGCCATCACCCCGCGATAAATTTTCAAGGCATCCTGCGGGTTACGCGGTGCGGGTCCTTTATAAACACCGCCTTCAATATTAATTTCAATCTTGCCAATTTGTAGGCTGTTATCTCCAGCACTTTGCTGTGTATTTCCATCACCCTTCGCAATTTGTGAGTTAATCACATCGCCTGTAATCACAATGCTGTTTATTATTTCTGCAAATTCAACATCTTCATTAAATACTTCTTCTAATTCAACTTCTAAATTTCCAATCACACGTTTATCTTCGGGTTTGCGAGCAACTTTATCTACTGCTTCTTTTAAAACAGGTTTCTCCTCAACCTTAGGCTTTAGCTTTTTCCACAATTCTTCAGCTTTATTCCATAATGCATCAGTGAATCTAGTCCCTGCTTGTTCAAAAGCGGCTTTTGCTGCCAACTTTCCACCAGCAATCAAATAAGGTAAATATGGTGCTAAAAACTTTGCTGTATCTACTGCTAATTGCGCAATGTCCATAATCTCCTCACACCTAGCAAAACATAAAAACTAAAATAAATTTTACCCCACAACCACCTTCTGCATTCTGCTTACTGCGTCTTGACCACCAATTTCACTATTCACCATTCACCATTCACTATCCACCTTCCCCACTTCCCACTCACCACTTTCTACTCCCCTACGCTCTCAACAAAACGTATCACCGAACTCATCCCCTTCTCAATTGGTTCTATATCAAGATATTCATTCACAGTATGCGCCCCTCCACCCGTCGTAATTCCCAAAACAACAGCGGGAATATTTTGACTCAACGGAATATTTGCATCGGTTGAACCTGATGTCAGTGTTACTCTCACATCTTGTTCTTCCACACAACGCGCTGCTAATTTTATAAAATCATGTTCCGATGAAATTTCCCCAGCGGGTCTTTCGCCAATCACTTCCGCCATAATTTTCACACCAGCACGATCAGCATGAATCAAAATCTCTTCCACTTGATGAATTAATTTCGTTAACGTCTTCGGGTCTTCAGAACGCAAATCCAATTCACATTTTGCTTCCGATGCCAACACATTCACGCCTGTGCCACCTTGTATCACACCTACGTTCATTGTTGTACGTGGTTCTTTTGGCAAACGCAATGCAGTTAATCTTGTAATCACATTCGCCAACTCATGCACTGCCGATGGCGAACCATAATCAGACCATGAATGTCCGCCCGCCGTTTTTGCTGTAATACGATAACGCTTCACGCCAATCGCTTTATGATACACATGTCCCAACGCCAGCCCTTCCAACACCAAATAACCAATCACATCATTGCCAAATTTTTTCACAACCTCTTTCATTCCACACAAATCACCAAGCCCTTCTTCACCAACATTCGCTACAAACCAAACATCATGTTTCAACATGCTCTTTCCGCCGTCCCCGGCGGAAGATTTTTTTAATGACCAGATGATTCCAAACAAAGATGCGACACCGAGAGAATTATCTCCAATGCCCGGCGCGATGACTTTCCCCGCTTCTTCCCTGACTTGTAGTTGAGTGCCCCGCGGAAACACGGTATCCAAGTGAGCAGTGACCACGAGTGGTTTTGTAGTTTTATTTTTCCCCACCATTCGTGCATAAACATTTCCAATTGCATCAATCGAAACATCCTTCAAATTTTCTTTTTCAAACATATCACGCACAAATTCACCGCGCATTTTTTCTTCAAACGTTGGCGCAGGGATTTGCTGAATTTGAATTGCAAGGTCAAGGAGTTTGTTCATTTCTGTCATCGTCTATATCGTAATGCGTAAAGCGTGATTCGTAAATTCTACTTTCCACTTTCTACTCACTACTTTCTGTTATCTACTCTCTGTTCTCTAAACTTCTCTCGCCATTTCTTTTAATGCATGATACCTTGCTTCTGCTAAACCGGGCATTACATCAAGCGGATAAAACGGTCCACTTCCTTCTACCTTCAACGAAGCAGAGACATTTCCATATAACACTGCTTGAAGTGGGTCATTTGTTTTCTGAAAGCCTGCTAAAAATCCACCGCAAAATGCGTCACCTGCACCAGTTGGGTCAGCGACCCGAGATGGATAAGCAGGGATTTCATATTTCTTTTGGCTTACTGCATCATACAAAATTTGACCTTGTGACCCGCGTTTGATAACCACAAACTTCACACCATAATCACTGATATGCTTTGCCATGTCCCATAAGTCATTGGTCTCACCCCAAAACAAGGCACGCATTTCTTCTTCAGATGGATGAAAAGCAGTCACCCCTTGTAGCACGAGTCTTAACTCACGCCAAAAGCGAGGAGTCATGTATCGGGAATCAGGGTCAAGCGTCACCGTTTGTGATGAGGCGTTTTTGAAAAGGTTCGCCATCTGACTCTGACTCGCAAAATCAAATGGACACAGGTGAACATGAGTCACATCATGGAAATCTTTTGGCACGCTCAACGCCGAGGGAGAAGATAAATCCATTGTGCGTAAATCTTTAATCGTTTCATCAGGTGGTTGATAACCAAGTAAAGTTTTGGGAAAGGTTAACTCGCGGCGCGAAAAATGTGACACGGCACTGGTTTGACTGCGTTCGTGCGTGTCGGTGTATGCGATGAAACTTCGCAAATCAAGATTTTCTTGCACTGTTTCGATGCCACGAATATCAAAGCCACGTTTTTGAAATTCACTTAACCATTCTTTGGGATATCCTTTTGTGATGCGTGAAATTAATCCGATGTTTGCATCCCAAACCGCAAGCCCACCTGCTGTATAAATTAAATTTCCGCCGGGCGAATCCAATAAAGGACTGCCCTGTGGCGGTAATAAATATTCGCGCGTGAGTTTGCCTGCGATTATGAAATTCGGTTTCATTTCAATTTACGATTTTTGATTTACGATTTACGAATTACTTTTTCATCCACATCGGCTTTTTCGCGGCGACTTTTTTATAAATTGGGCAACTCTTGACATGTGCGCCGGGTAAATACCCAGTGGACATGAGAAATTCGTTGACAATTTCGCTACCTGTGAAGAAAAATGTTTTTTTGAAAAGTTTTGTCCAGCCATCTTTGGTAAGAGGGTGATGAAAGTCTAGCCACTTTTTGAATGAGCCGTATTCTTTTTGCAGTTCAACTATTTTTTGAGCATTGACAATCGCCGCTTTAATTTTCAATTTACTGCGAATAATACTTTCATCATTTAATAATCGCTCAATATCTTTCTCTTTATATTTAGCAACTTTTTGAATGTTGAAATTATGAAACGCTTTACGAAAGTTCTTTGCACGTTTGAGAATCAAAATCCATGACAAGCCTGCCTGATTAATCTCAAGCATGAGGCGTTCAAATAATTCATCATCGTTTTTGATTGGGAATCCATATTGTGTATCGTGATATGGTTTGTTAAATTCATCTTCGGGGTGGGTGTTGCAGTAGTCACAATAAGTTTGGGGCATTATTTATACACCTCAAATTTTATTTCATCAGCAAGTACAGATGCTAGGCGTTTATCTCGTGTTAAGACAGTGACACTTGCAATTTTTCCAGTAGCAGAAATAAACGCATCCATCCAACCAAGCCCTGCGTTTGAATATTTTTGCATCCATGCACCTGCTAAACGAGCCATCTCGGATTCTAGTGGAATAGATACAAATTGCGCCATCAATAATTCATGGCGTTCTAATTCTTCGGTTCGCAAACCACGCCATAATTCTGCTTCTGTAATTACAGAAACAAACGACATAAGCGATTCGTCTAGCATCGATTCAAAATACGCGCGCATGCTTTCTTTGCCGCGATACATGTCAATCAATGCGTTTGTATCAAAAAGCAATTCAATAGGTTTAGCCATTTTTCCAAGCACTTTCCCACTTAGCACGCCCTTCTGCCAACCAGTTATCAGTTATATCTGCACGTTTTGCCCACATGCCAAATGCTCCACGCAACACTTCAATTTTTGCTGGAGGTAATTTGGCGCGTTTAGCGCGTTCATATTCACGGACGCTTAAAATAACAGCAACTGATTTTCCATCACGCTCTACATAAATAGGTCCACCAGATTTAACTACCTCACGCAAGACACGTCCAAAACGATTTTTTACCTCAGTGGCAGGAAGATATTTGATAGGCATAGATAACTCCTTTAGCCAATTAAAATGGCTAACTTATTTTACCCCCACTTTTACCAAAAATCAATTTGAATTTCCATCACAGGCAAAACCCGTTCTTGACCAAATAAATCCGATTTGCTCTCGCCTACTTTTTTTGCCCCCATTTTTTCATAGAAAAACTGAGCATTCGGGTCTGCATAAATCTTCAAAGTAGAAATGTTAAGCATTTTACATCGTTCAAAAACATGATTCATTAATTGCTTGCCTATTCCCTTGCCGATATATTCGGGAAAAACCCAAAGATGACCTAATTCCCAGCCTTCTTCGTCTTGACTCAAAGCATAAAAAGCAATCGCTTTACCTCCATCTGTCATTATCCAAACTTCATTTGTGGAAATATACTCTTCCGAGATGGTCAACTGCGGAAGCCAATGTTGAATCCATGCTTCGGGATAATTCCAGTGTCGTTTGGCTGAAATGGCAATTTGAGTCAATGAATCAGCATCATTTAGTGTGGCGCGAGAAATATTTATATTCATAGTTTTTTTTAAGAACTTTAGCCGCTAATTTCGCGAATTGACGCGGATTAAATTAGCGAAAATTCGTGTAATTCGCGGCAAAATTATTTTGACTCAATCAGTCTTTTTCTTATTAGTCTTGACTACACGGCGATAATCTAGTGAACCACCGCCAAAGTTGATGATAAGTGCCAATTCCAAGCTTGTTGCTGTTAAGTAATGAATCGCTTGGGCTTCATAGGCAGAATTAAGCCTCGACACAGATTTAATTTCAACAATGACTTTTCCATCAACAACCAAATCCGCTTTATATTCACCAATCATTTCATCTTTATAGATTACAGGTAATTTCACTTGGTGCTCAAAGGGAATACCGCGAAGTTTTAATTCTTTTTCAAGAGCGGCTTGATAAACTGCTTCAAGAAAACCTGAGCCGAGAATATTATGGACTTCCATTGCAGCTCCGATAATTGCAAATGACAATTGTTTATGAATTAATTCAGCCATAAGATTATCCTTTATAAGTAATTTTACAAAACCCTAAGAATTTAACCACCAATTTCGAGGATTGGCACAGATTTTAAAAATTAGCGAAAATTCGCGTAATTCGCGGCAAAAAAGATTTACCCAACTATCCTTAACTCTCTAGTCATATCAGATAAACTCTCCGCGCCATCATCCGTAATTACCAAATTATCTTCAATGCGTACACCATTACGACCTGTTAAATAAATACCGGGCTCAACCGTAAACGCCATACCTTTTTCAAGCAACATCATATTATCGCCACGCATGTATGGTGCTTCATGACTTTCCATACCAATGCCATGCCCCGTGCGATGTGTAAAATATTTTCCGTAACCACCTTTTTCAATCACATCGCGCGCGGCTTTATCAACATCAGCACATGGCGCATTTGGTTTCGCGGCATTACACCCTGCTTCATTGGCTTGCTTCACCAACTCATAAATCTTTTTACATTCATCATCCACCTCACCCACCGCAAACGTGCGCGTCAAATCCGAAATATAACCTTCATACGCCGCGCCCCAATCCACCACTAACAAATCACCAACTTGAATTTTTCTATCACTTGGTGAAGCATGTGGATTAGCAGAGTTTGGTCCCGCGCACACAATCGGTGCAAAAGGCATTTCAGATTCAGAACCATGCTTCAATAATTGGATAACTAATTCACCTGCGATTTCTTGTTCTGTCATTCCGATTTTGATTTGAGGAATCACCGCTTCTAACGCAGACTGGGCAATGGTTACTGCGCGACGCATTTTCTTAACTTCATCCTCGTCTTTTCGCAGACGTAACTCTGCTAATACATCTGTTGCATCGGGATAATCTGCTTCAGGCGCGCCTGCTTTGACGTGGCGAAATTCCATCAAACGTAATTGACGTGGTTCTACGCCAATCTTTTTTCCATCTAAATTTAATGAGTTTGCCGCTTGACGAAAAACATCATCCCATGAATCTGGGTTTTCGTTATATGCAAAATGTTTTATTTTGAATGGGAATAAATCAACTTTGGGTAATTCAAGTTCAGGTAATACCAAAACTGGTTCTTGATTTGGTGTGACAAATAAGACAACAGGTCTTTCCATCAGATGAAAATTTATGCCAGTCAAATATTTCAGCGTAGCACCAGGATTGAGAATAACAGCATCAAGTTTCCCCTTAGTCAATGAAGCGGTGAGTTTATCGAGTCGTTGTTGAGTCATGTTTTCTCCTTTGGAGTCAAATAGCATTTTTGCTCAAGCCGCCGTCCTCGGCGGCGGCAACGTTATAAATTAATTCTGCGCCGAGGACGGCGCAGAGAGCATGAAGTTACTTGATTTTATGTTTTCGTTTTGCGAAAAGATATGAAATCCAATCTACAAGTGTTGGGAAAAGTGTAACGAATGTGACGGCGATATTTGCCCACCACGGAATTATCATTTTACGACGTGGATATTTTGCAAGTTGAATCACTTTGCTAGCAACATATTCTGAACTCATGCGAACATTTATTTTATTGCGAATAGAACCGTAGGCTTCATTACTGCCAATGTGTTGACCAAACTCCGTTTTTGCAAAGCCCGGATAAATGCCACTGACTTTGATTCCCAACGGAGCAACTTCACGACGAATTGAATCAGTGAAAGCACGCAAACCAAATTTGCTAGCAGAATAACTTGAAATTAACGGCGCGGAAATATAACCTGCCACAGAAATCATATTGATGATATGACCTTCACGACGTTTTAACATGTGTGGTAAAACCGCGCGTGTGACTCGCATTGTGCCAATGAGATTGACATTGATTAACATTTCAATATCTCTATCCATTGAATATTCTTCATACCAACCCACACGACCAATGCCTGCATTGTTAAAGAGAATATCTATCTGACCATATAAATCAATAGCAGAGTTGACCATGTTCTCAACATCATCGGCATTGACAATATCCATCGGAATTGCAATCGCTTCACCACCTGCATCTTGAATGCGTGATGCAAGTGTTTGTAAACGGTCCACACGGCGGGCAGCGAGCACAACTTTGCAACCTTCATCGGCAAACAACCAAGTGGCATCTTCGCCAAAACCAGATGATGCGCCGGTAATAAGGACAACTTTATTTTCAAGAGAAATGGGGGAAAAGTTCATGCTGGTAATTGTAAAATAAAAATGCAAAACAGGACATGACAATTATGTTTTAGTGGTCATTGGGGTTGAAATAAAGTATGCAGATTTTTAATTTAATTCTTAAATTAATATAAAGATAAGTGGGCTATTTCTATACGATTTACCTATAACTATTATTTCGTTTGACAGAGAAAAAAAAAAACTGGTTAAAATATATGAGTCAAAGGAAGGCATATTGATACCCACCCAAAAGAAAATTACTGTCCTTTTAGCGGATGACCACCCTTCTATGCGTGCAGGGATTAAGGAATTACTTCATCAAGCAGATGATATTGAAGTTGTTGGCGAAGCAAGCAATGGGCAAGAAGTGTTTGAATTAGTAGAAAAGTTAAAGCCAAATATATTATTACTTGACTTAATGATGCCAGAAACTCGCCCAGCAGAAATAGAAAAATGGGTACGTCAAAACTATCCTGAAACCGTTACTTTGGTATTAACTTCACATGACCGCGACCATTACCTTGCTCAGATGATGGATGCAGGTGCAGTAGGGTATCTTGATAAAAAAATAGAGTCAAATCAACTTATTGATGCGATTCGACGCGCAGTTCATGGAGAAATCCTATTTGATAATGAGCAATACTTAAGAGCAAAAAACTGGAAAGAAGGAGTGGGGAATAAAATTAATCAATTAACAATTAAAGAAATTGAGGTTTTAAGACTACTAGCAGAAGGTACTTCTAATGAAGAAATTTCAGCAAAACTAGGAATCTCTGTAAAAACTGTCTCTTTTCATCTTACAAATATTTTTTCGAAATTAGATGTGAAATCTCGCCAAGAAGCGACAATTTGGGCGGTTAGAAATTTGTCCGACAACCTAGGAAAATTCCTAGGAAAAAGACTAGGAATTTTCCTAGTAGTAATTTGGGTGGAAATTTTATAAAATTTTCTTTGTAAGAAAATCTATTTTACAAGGAGAAAACATGAAACGTATTAGTAGAAAAATTGGGTTGTCAATATTCTTAATAAGCATGATTATGTTTGTAATTCCAGTTAATGCACAAAGTCCAGTTCCGCCAATCCCACCAGAAGTTGAGGCGGAAAAAGACAGGCTACTTGCTGAATATCAGAAAGCACTTGAATTTGAGATTGAAAATGGGCAGACAATTATTAGCCCTGAAGATGGAAAAACAAAGATGCTTACAGGAGAATCCAAGGAGAAAATTGATTTACTTTGGCAAGAAACTGTCAAGAATATTGAAGCCTTAATAGCTCGCCCCGCTAGTGCGCGGGAGTCAATTGAAACTATAATAGAGGAAATTGATGGAAATCAACCTGTCTATTTAGAGCGTTTCACACTTCCTTACAATCCATCTGCTGCGCTTGAGCGTTATCAGGCTGGAAATTTTTTTTACACTATAGATATTGCAACTTCACAAATTGTTGATATTTCACCAGTAGATATATATGTTTTTCCAAAGCACAATCTAAACGAAAAAGGAATGTACTCGGAATCGGAGTTGGAAACACTTACTCGTGAGTATATTAAAAAAGTTGCTGGGGAAGTAGAACTTGACACTCTTACACTTGTACTTGCAAATAAAGAAGGTAGGATTTACTTCTTTAGATGGGAAGATTCGTCAGGAACGCTCGAAGATGGAACTGCCCCCTTTATACAAGTATCTATTTCTTCGATAGACGGGCAAGTTCGACACTATGTTAATAACTTACCAATCGCTATAACCCGTTCACAAACATTTTTTCAAGAGATTGGGCTCTTTCCCAAAGAAGTTAGTGCTGCTTTTACTGAGGTCTACGCCAATGGCGGCTCATTTTGGGGATGGTTAAATAATGGAGGTTCGGCAGATACAACTAGCAATGCTGGCTATTGTTATATCGCAGGTTGGTGCTCACCTAAGAATTTTTATTGGTCATGGACGGATGCGACAACTTCTCCTCAGAATGAGCCTTACATTAGGGGTAGATGGAACACAAATGTTACTACAGAAAGCACACGCTCCTATGCTTTTATACCAAGTACAAATGCTACCGCGTATGCTAATTACACAACGACAATCAATAATGGGGCTTCTACTGTTGATAAAGTGATTGACCAAGAGATTTATTCCAATGTATGGGTTTTTCTGGTCGGGTATTACTCCCAAGTTACTCGTGTATCTTTAGATAATAATGATGACATTGCAGGTTACAAAGTTGCATGGGATGAGGTAATGCTCTGCTCATTAGGGACATGCCCTTAAATCATCAAAATATTTTATAGTAAGTAGGCGTTGAGAATCAGCCTCAGCGCCTACTATAATTTCAAATCTGGCAGTAGTTTTAATTGTTTAAATAATTAGAGGCTTTAAATAAAATGCTTAAAAATATTACGTTCTGGCTGGTGTTTTTTTCATTTATGTTCTTATCCTGTGCAAGCCCATCTCCAACATCTTTTTCAGTAACACCAGGAAATATTGATGAATACATTGCTCCAACTTACACCCCCCGCCCCATCCCAACTCCTTTTCAAAAAAGCACCAATGGTGAAATTGTCTTGCTTCTACGAAAGCGCGCCGCTCCTTTCGAAGTATTAATTCTGCGTCTTCCCGATACATGCTTGTTAAGCAATGAAATTTGTAATGTAGATGGCAATCTTCTTGGCGTACTTCCGCAAAGCCTGTCTCATGTCTTAAAAGTTTATTGGAGCAATAAAGGAGATAAAGCGTTTTTTTGGGACAACAATGTCGGCGATATTTATGTATTAGATGGTAACAAAGGCGTGTTTACCGTATTTGAAGAGAAAATACAAAAAGTGAGAGATGATTTTTTTATTTCCCCGAATGGCGAAAATATTGTTTTTGAAATTCAAAAAGGTGATTTTGAAACAGAATTGGTTATGATGAATAGCGTGTCAGGAGATATTCTGAAATTCGATATTTCAATTCAAGGTGCAAAATATATCTCACAATGGATTGATAATCATACAGTCTTGTTTTGGAACGAAGTTAGTGAAGGGAAGGGGTATCTGGTTGACTTAAAAGTCTATAAACTAAACACATTAGACCATACTGTGCAATTGTTTGATATAGGGCGGGATTGGATGAAAACTTCTGTGCCAGTCCTTTCGCCTAACAAAAATTTTATAGTTTTCACAACCGAAACTCAAACAATAACAAGGGATATCCATAGTTCTGCCGAAATCGTTTGGAACGTGAGAAGTGAAAAGTCTCTATGGTCTATGGATTCTAGTATTTTAGCAATTTATAACGACTCTAGTGGAAAAATTTATACTGTCTTTCCTAATAGTGCCGATTTACAGGCGATATACTCTTTACCAATGGGAGATTTACTCGCAGATTGGATTTGGCTACCTGACAACCAGCATATTCTTCTTGCTATTGCAGATGAAAATGAAAGCACACAACTTGGGATTTTATCAATTGAGAAAAAAACTTTTACTCCAATTAATCTATCATTATTGAGTGAATATGTCCCTGTATCTTTCTCATTTAGACCTTAGGAATGAAAACAATGAATAAGTTAATTATCGTTTTCAGTATCTTAGTTATAAGTTGTTCTTCTTATATAAAACCGAATAATACGAGCGAGCCTATCGCTACTCCAATACAAAACCTACCTGCATCTACTGCTGTTGAAAAACAGCTACTAATAAAAAGAGGAAGGGATTATTTTATATCGAATTTGGATGGCTCAATTATCACCAAATTATATTCAGGGCAAGAACAGCCTTTAGAATCTGCTGGCTTATCTCCAGATTACACACAATTTGCATATTTTAAAGATAACTTTGTATACATACAAAATATAGAAACAAATCAAACCGTTTCTTTAAATAGCGATGTTATAGGTGGTTTAGGGGGATACATGGAATGGTCGCCAAATGAACAAAAAATCATATTTACCTGCTCTAAAGAGGAGCTAGGCTTTTCTGTTTGCTTGATAAATACAGAAAATGGAAATATTGAGAAAATTATTAGCACAAATAATGCCGATGAATTTTGCTTAAATAAATATATTTATTTTTTAGATTGGAGTGATGATGGCTCAACAATCGTTTATTCTTGTTTCGAAGTTTTAGAGCAAGGGCAAAAACAACCTGTTTCTGTATTTTTTTATAGTGTGGCGCAAAAAAATAGCATAAAAATTTTAGACAATTCAGATCAAAACCCAATCTGGAATCTCATCTCAGGCACTATTTCGCCAGACAACAATAACCTTCTCTTAACTGGATCTGATGCAAATTCAAATTTACAAATCTTTATCTATAATATCTTAAGTAAACAACTGACTCAATTAACAAATGAGGATGGATATCAATTTCAGTCTCAGGCGTGGTTTGATAATGAATCTTTTTATTTGTACAAAACATCAAAACAACCGCCTTATACTTCTACTAACTATATTATGAAATTGAGCGGTGAAATTTTATCTACTGTAAATATAGATGGTATTGTTATTAAATAGATCGAATTTGTAAAAAATAAAAGTACAAAAAGACTCTGAGTTCTTAAAGAACTCGGAAGTCTTAAGCATTATTCTTCTTCTTGCGAATCTTTCTTCTTGGCCTTTGGCGGTTCAAGCACAGCATGTTTGCCAAGTGCAATATCAAGCACATCATCCATGTGTTTGACAGGCACAATTTTCAATTCTGATTTTGCAGTCTTCGGCAAATCCACCAAGTCTTTGAGATTTTTTTCAGGCAACAAAACAGTTTTCAGTCCAGCACGATGCGCGGCTAATACTTTTTCACGCACACCTCCAATTGGAAGCACACGTCCGCGCAAAGTAATTTCACCAGTCATCCCGACATGTTTTGAAACAGGTCTGCCAGTGAGAGCAGATGTAATTGCAGTTGCCATGGTAATCCCAGCCGATGGACCGTCTTTTGGAATGCCACCTTCGGGCATATGAATATGAATATCAAAACGTTCAAAAATTTCCATGTCAATTTTCAATTGAGCCGCACGAGACTTAATATAAGTCATCGCCGCTTGTGCAGATTCTTGCATCACCTCGCCCATTTGCCCAGTCATCTGCAAACCACCCTTGCCTTCAAAGATGGCAACTTCAACCGCCATAATTTCGCCACCAGTTTCTGTCCATGCCAAACTAGTCGCCACGCCCACTTCATCATTTCGTTCCGCTTCGGCTGGAAACACTTGTTGCGGACCTAATAACTTTTCAATCATATCGGCTGAAACAATGGCTGGATATTTTTTTGCTTCGGCTTTCAAGCGTGCAATTTTTCGACAAACACGATTGATTTCTCTTTCGAGTCCGCGCACGCCTGCTTCGTATGTATATTCGCGGATAATTTTTTGTAACGCTTCGGTCTCAAACTTCAAGCTGAGTTCTTCAATTCCATTTTCTTCTATCTGACGTGGAATCAAATAACGATTGGCAATTTCCAATTTTTCTTCTTCAATATAACCGGGGAATTCAATCACTTCCATTCTGTCTAATAACGGAGCAGGAATCGTTGATAATGAATTTGCCGTTGTCACAAACATGACCTTGGATAAGTCAAATGGCAATTCCAAGTAATGGTCACTGAATGCATTGTTTTGTTCAGGGTCTAAAACTTCCAACATGGCAGATGCTGGGTCGCCGCGAAAATCGGAATATAGTTTATCAATCTCATCCAACATAAATAATGGATTCGATGTGCCTGCCCGTTTCATCGTTTGCACAATTCTGCCGGGCAATGCACCAATGTATGTTCTTCTATGTCCGCGAATCTCTGCTTCATCACGCACACCGCCAAGTGACACTCTTACAAATTTTCTACCAAGCGCATCCGCAATTGATCTGCCTAATGAAGTCTTCCCAACTCCGGGCGGACCCACAAAACATAAAATTGGCTGACGTTCTTTCTTTGGTTTCAATGAACGAACCGCAATGTATTCCAAAATTCTTTCTTTGGCTTTCTTCAAACCGAAATGGTCGCGTTCTAAAATCTTTGCCGCATTTTTTACATCAAGATTATCAGGCGTGGAATTGTTCCACGGCAAATCTACAATCCAATCAATGTATGTGCGGATGATTCCCACCTCGGGAGCCATCGGCGGCATTTGATTTAATCGTTCCACTTCTTTCAAAGCAACTTTCTTCGCCTCTTCAGGAAGATTCGCGGCTTCAACTTTTTTCTTCAAATCCACTGCATCGCGCGTGAAAATATCACCTTCGCCCAATTCCGTTTGGATTTGTTTCATCTGCTCGCGCAAATAAAACTCACGCTGGCTTTTATCAACTTCATCTTGCACACGCGAATGAATTTCATCTTCCAATTCAAGCACATCTACTTCTTGTGCCAACAAAGTATTTAATTGACTCAATCTTGTTTTTGGGTCGAGGATTAATAGCAAACGCAATTTTGCTTCGTAAGTCAAAGCCAATGACGTGGCAATCATATCCGCTAGCCAGCCTGGCTCCGAAATATTCAAAGCAAACAAATGTGACTCTTCTGGAATCGAACGGTCTAATTGAATACAACGCTCAAATGAACTTAATACAGAACGCATGAGTGCTTGCGTTTGTTTATCAGCAGTCGTGGATTCATGAATCACACGCGCACGAACTTTGATATATGGCTTTAAACGAATGAACTCGACGATTTCAACGCGTCTGCGTCCTTGCACCAATGCAGAACGCGAACCATCGGGCATATTTAACAAACGCCCCACCGCCATCTCCACACCGATTGGTAAAAAATCTTCCGCGCCGGGGTCATTCGTTTCAGGGTCACGTTGTGTTAAACCAATTACAGTATGTTCACGCGCCAATGCATCTTGCAAAGCAAGCAATGATGCTTCACGCCCTACAAAAATTGGCGAAACCATGCGCGGGAAAATCACCATGTCGCGCAATGGCAAAACAGCCGCTTCAATCAAACCATCTTCATTTGGTTCAAGGTTCGGAATACGATATAACTCTTCCGTTCTTTGCGAAAGCGTTAAATCAAAATTATCTTCTTCAGTCCAATTCGGTTGACTCATTTAACATCCTATGTCATTGCGAGCCGCGCTTTTGCTCTTTGCGGCGAAGCAATCTCCAACTTAATCATAAGATTGCTTCGTCACTTCGTTCTTCGCAATGACGAATACGCTCTCATCACTTCCGCCGTCACAAACATCGAACCAGCGGATAATACAATGCTACCATCTTTTGATGATAAATCTAATGCTCGCTTCAAAGCATCTTTGACGGGAAACACCGCTTCTGACTTAATTTCAAGTTGGTCTGCCAACCTGACAATTTTTTCTACATCCAAAGCGCGTGGATGGTCTGCTTTGGTGACGATGATTTTTTCTAGCCGTGATTTTAACGCTGAAAACATATCTAAAATATTTTTATCTTCTGATGCACCAAAAATTAAATACACTTTTTGATTTGGAAAATACTCTTGCAAGGTCTCATCCAGCCGCAGAAAAGAATCATGATTATGAGCAGAATCAAATATCACGGGAGGGGTGAGGCGGGCAATTTCAAAACGGGCGCGCCACTTGACATTTGCAAATCCCGCTTGAATCTGTTCGTCAGAAATTTTAATTCCGTTTTTTTTCAACGCCATGTAAGCCGTGGTAGCATTTTCGAGTTGATGATGACCGAGCAATGGAATTTGAAGTTCAACCATAGACCGCTGACCGCTGACCGCCGTCTGCCGTCTGTCGTCTATGGTCAGAGTTTGCCCACTTAACGATGACTTAATAAATTCAAACTTTACATCTCTTCCAATCAAAGTAAACTCGGAATCATTTAGTTTGGCTACACGCAAGAGAACTTCGAGGGCTTCATCTTTTTGTGGCGACGAAACAACTGGAATTTTATTTTTTATAATGCCCGCTTTTTCGCCAGCGATTAATGCCAATGTATTTCCCAACACAGCAGTATGGTCATAAGATAATGAAGTGATAACCGAAACATTGGGCGTGACGATATTGGTTGCATCAAGCCGCCCACCGAGACCAACCTCAAACACAGCGGCGGTGACGTTATATTTTGCAAACGCCAGAAATGCCAAAGCGGTTGTGATTTCAAATGTAGTTAACTTTTCAATTTTCGCAACATGCGGTTTGATTTCATCAACAAGTTCGACCAATTGGACATGTGAGATAGGCTCTCCATTAATTTGAATTCGTTCTACAAAATCCAACAAATGTGGCGAAGTGTATAAACCTGTTTTGTATCCCGCCGCTTTCAAAGCCGATGCACATAATGCAGAAACAGAGCCTTTGCCTTTCGTTCCTGCCACATGAATAATCGGATATTTCTTTTGCGGATTCCCCATTGACTCCATCAATGCAAACATACGGTCAAGGTTGAAGTCTGCCTTGGCGAGTTCAGAAGAATGTTTAAGGCTATAATCTACGAAGGAGTATAGATAGTCTAGGGCTTGGTTGTATTGGGTTTTGGTATCAGTCATGGGAAAATTGTAAGTGGTAATTGGTAATTCGTAAATCGTAATTCGTAAAAAGATAGTATCTATTTAGCATCTCATTCCAAAGAGCCAAGAACAAGATTCTTTTTACAGTAAAATTATTCAAGAATGAAAAAAACTCCCACCAAAAAATTCACAGCAATAAAAAAGATTTTCCTCATCTCAATATTTACTACTTTGGGATTATGCTTATCTAGCTTTTTGTTCATTGTTTTTGAAGGAGATATTTATAAATGGTGGGTAAGTTTATCTATTCCCAAACCTGATATTTTTCAAGTTGACATTTCACGACGTATCGTGCTTCAAATTTATTCAGACCAAGAAGAAATTCATTGGGCGGGCACAAAATGGACAGATGATGGAAAAAACATAATAATTTATAACAGTAGTTTTCAATCTTACGCAAACAAATTGATAATTATTGACTCTGAAAACCCATCATTTAACACCAACAACATACAATCAGTCGAAGAAAGTAACATATTTGGTTTAGTAAATGAACTTCCATTTAATTTAGAAGATAGAGAGACATTATGGGCAGGTTGTTCAAATCAAAATCTATTCTTTACTGGAAAATATACTGAAAACAATCTCTGGGAAACTCGTTTATGGAAAGGTAGTCAATTAATCAAAATTTTCCCACCTGTAGATATTAACTTTCACATTTATGACTCTGGTTTTAATGATGACCCTGTTGCAAGGACAATCGAAGGTTCAAACTTCTCACCCGATTGCAGGTATTTTACTATGCACTCTTATAAAGAAACTTGGATTTTAGATACTGTAAATCAATCATTTAAACCATTGATGATTGGCGGAGTTCAATTCATATCTGAGCGAATAGATTCCATTACAGGGTTTACATGTTACCAGTGCGTTGCCCCAATATGGTCACCAAATAGTCACGAGTTTGTCTTTCAAAGCAATGTCGGCATAGAAAAATATGATATTCTCTTAAATCAACGTTCTTTATTAGTAGCACCCAATATTGATATAGGTGTTCGAAACATAGAATCCCAACATTGGTCCAATACTGGCAACTGGATTTTAGGATACTTCAAAAGTAACCATAGCATAATTTCACAAGATGGGAAAAAGATTGGCGTGCTTGAGGATTGCGAAAGTATACAACAGCCATTATGGTCAACTGAAGATATAGAAACTTATTATAGTAGTGATGTATCGTGGTCCCCAATAGAGGATAAATTAGCTTTTATATGTAATCAATACGATAAAAGCACTTGTATGGATGGAAAGTGTGAAAAAGAGGCGGAGTATTTGATAATTTGGGATTTATCAAATCTTGAAAACAACTAAGAAAATAATTTATGCTCGCTACTCTCACCTTCCACCTCCACCTACCTGCGTGCACATCGCTTAAAGAAAAGCGCGAAACCCAAAATTTATTTTGAAGTAAAATAAATCATCATGAAAACTGATGCAGATACAAAGCCTCGAAAAATAAAAGAGCAACCTGCCGTTTATATTATTAACAAGGCAGAGATTAAACCTGCTTTCATTAAAGAACGAATTCCCTTTAGCCAAGAAAAAATTGATGCCTTTTGTAAAAAATGGAAAATTTCAGAGTTTTCTTTTTTCGGCTCTATCTTACGAGATGATTTTCGCCCAGATAGTGATGTAGATGTATTAGTAAGTTTCTCAGCAAATGCTGGCTGGAGTTTGTTTGACTTGGTTGATATGCAACAAGAACTTGAAACAATGTTTAATCGCAAAGTTGACCTTGTTGAAAAAGAAGCATTAAAAAATCCGTATCGCCGTCATTCTATTTTAAACGGGCGGGAGATTTTATATGCAAGCCAATGAACGCGATGCCGCTTACATTTGGGATATGCTAGAAGCCGCACAAAATGTTCAAGAGTTTATGTCTGGTGTTAAGTTTGAACAATTTAACAAAGACCGAAAATTACAACTTGCTATTGAACGCTGTGTAGAAATTATTGGCGAAGCCGCTCGCCGCACTTCGGATGAATTAAAGAAAAGCAATCCTGAAATTCCATGGTCAAGAATTATTTCACAAAGAAATGTACTTGCACATGAATATGATGACGTCAAACAAGAACGTATGTGGTTAATTGCAACAGTCCATATTCCTGCGTTAATTCCAGAATTAGAAGCCTTGCTTCCTCCGCCACCCACATCAACTGAATAACTTGCTCGCTACACTCACCATTCACCTCCACCTCCCTGCTTGCACATCGCTCAAAGAAAAACGCGGATATATCAAACCTCTCATCTCACGTTTACATCGTGAGTTTAATATATCCGTTGCCGAAATGGATTTGCAAGATAAATGGGATGAAACCATTATCACTTGCGCCATGGTTGGTAATGACCATGCTTTTTTACAATCCGCGCTTCAAAATGTGGCAAAATGGGTAGAAGCAAATTGGTCAGATGGGGATGTGTGGGACTCAAAAATTGAAATAATCTAATGTCTTTGCGAGGCGATGTTCTTTCGCCGAAGCAATCTCCACATAAAACTGGAGACTGCTTCGCAAAGAACGCTCGCAGCGACATATAAAGAATATGGAGAAAAAAATGGATTTAGGATTAAAAAATAAAATTGCATTAGTCACTGGCGCATCAAAAGGTTTAGGTTACGCCGCCGCGTTGGGGCTTGCGAAAGAAGGTTGCAAAGTCGCAATCAACGCTAGAGATGAACAAACAGTCAAAAGTGTTGCTGAGAAAGTACACAAGGAAACAGGTACACAAGTGGTTGGCTTGGTTGGCGATGTCAGTTTGCCCGATGTGCCTGCAAAATTAATTGAACAA
>JAEURH010000041.1:317-30179 GCA_016789365.1 Anaerolineales bacterium | reverse complement strand
CTAGGAATCACACCAATATAAGACAACAATGAAAGTACGGCAATGAATAAGATAAGTACAGCACTAATTATCAAGGTCGATTTGGGATTTGTTAGTAATGTTTGTTTTTGTACAAGATTTGAATTTGTGTTGTCTTGTTTTATCCATTTGTTTAGCACAATGGGTAATAAAATTAAAGTGACAGTAAAAAGGTTAAACCATAAGAAGGAAAATAATATGAATGGAAAATCTTCGTTGTAGTTCCGTCTATTCACAATTTCCATGACGGCAAACGGGAGAATGATGATGAAACTAATCAATGCTGATAAGCCAAATCTTTTTGTGGTTTGCATAATAGTATCTCCGTGTAACAGATGCTCTCGAAAAATTCCTATCGAGGTTTCGAGGAATGTCCATGTGATGAAATTGAATAGCGATTGATTTGTATTTTGTTTTTCTTTGTAAAGGTCGTTGAATGTTTGAGCCATTGATTCTGCGAATTGCTCTCGAAATGTTTTAGGATAGATTGAAATAAGCATTCTATAAAGTAAATAAAACACTTTTTGTTTTGAGTTCATTTTTAATCGCAATTAAGAATCTGCAACACATCACAACGATAGATTTCTGTCCCAAGTGCTGTGCCAATAATTACGAAACCTACAATTAAAATAAAAGCAAGCACGATGTTTAATATATACAACTTTTTTTCTGCAAACATAGGGCGAATGGAAACGATAGCACCAATGGGAAGAAGAATCAAAACGAATGTCAGCAAAACATATTCAAAGTTGCTCGTATGACCATCCGGTCTGAGGAAAGAGAGCAAAGGTTGAAATTGATTGGCAACCATTGCATTCATAATTAGGAATGGCAATGCAAAAAGAAAGCCAGTTAATGCGGCTGTTTTGGGATTTGTAAAAAAGCTTTTCATATTTATCTCCTGTAGCGAAAAAATATGTTCATGCAAAATACTTGTGGATGTTTCAGCAAAGGTACATGTGATGAAGTTGAATAACGATTGATTTGTGTTTTGTTTTTCTTTATAAAGGTCATTGAAAGTTTGTTGTATTGACTCATTAAATTGTTCTTTGAATCTTTTTGGATAAAGCCCAATTAGTTTTTTATAAAGAATAAAAATTATATTTTTAGGTCGCATACGTGTTTGGAAAAAGTTTTCGTTCTTTTGCAACGGAAACAATATGCTTATATCTTTCAAGTTCGGCTTCGAGAGCTTTTCTACCAGTCAGTGTAATTTGATAATAAATCCGCCTCTCGTCATCCATAGTTGGGTCAATTCTTTTGTCACTTTCTTTAACCAAACCTGAATCTAACATGCGCTTCAATGACCCGTATAAGGTTCCTGCACCCATGCTAACTTTTCCTTGTGAGTCTTTTTCGACTTGCTTCATAATGCCGTAGCCATGGCGTTCGCCGCTTGAAAGCGCAAGTAGTATATGGAAGACAGCAGGTGTAAGTGGTGTGAGTTGGGTTTCAGTAGTCATTCGTTTACTATATCCGTTGCGGATATATTTGTCAAGGTATTAAACGGCTTCGACCAGCAGTATAATTTGCTGGTCGAAGTTGTGGAGATGGCGGGAATCGACACGTTAATTCCATGCTTTCGCATGGCGCTGACTATCTCTTGAAGTGATTGCGTTCACTCCTCTGGCGTGTTGTAAAGAGAGTAAATTATGGTTTCTGATAAAGAATTATCTTACATTGCAGGTCTATTTGACGGTGAAGGTTCGATTACATTGGTTCGCCACCGTAGTAACCGTACTCATTCGCCACAAGTATCCATTGCCTCTACTGATTATGAAGTTGTTCTTTGGTGTCAGAAACGATTTGGTGGAAGTATTGTTACAAAACAACCACGGAAGTCAAATCATTCAGTTTCTTATGACTGGCGATTAACCGACCGCCAATCGCTTGAATTTCTCAAACTTATTCGACCATATCTTATTATTGAAAGAAAGATACGGCGAATTGATTTGTTGCTCAACGATTATATTGCTTGTACTCCGAGAAACGGAAGATATACAAAAGAAATGGCTGAGCGAAAACAAGCATTAATTGAGACCTTCTTCTCTTTACCCTAGTATTTCATATTACAGAGTAACTTAGAAACCTATAAGTCGATGCAGGGCTTTTCCCTTTCGGGTTCACCCCTCAGGATTTGCATTGACATTTCTGTCAGTGAGCATTCCCTGATTAAGCCAGATTTTCCTTAATGGTCACCCATTAAGGGGGCTCTATTCAGTTGTTAAAGAACCCGCGTCCGAAAGATTCGACTCTCGAAACTCTACGAGCGTAGCCTGCTGATTTTCGTCATCACAGGCATCTCAGCGGGCTAGTAAACCTGTGACCATCTGCTAGTCTTTCGTGCATTTAGCAGAGTCATGCACGGCACACTATCTTTGTCTCGCCTGACTCGTCACCCGATAGTGGGCGGTAACGGCAGACGTGATGTCCTAAGACATCATACTGTTATGGGTTCGCTTATGCAGCGAGGGGCATAGCAGCGTATGAAGTGCTTTTGTTGGCACTTGAGTTTTTGTACTGATTTTACGAGTTCGGTACACTCTCGGCTCGCATTTCGGAACCAGCCTCTCCCGTCGAAGCCTGTCATCCCCAAGATGACTCGGACTAAAAAAGCGTCCTTATGCAACTAACATTATAGCACGATGAAATTAACAAAATGTAAGAACTTGTCCGTTATAATAGGCTGGATGATTCATAGAGGAAAACATGGCTGAAAGAATATTAGTAGTTGATGATGATTTAGATACCTTGCGCCTGGTAGGGCTGATGTTACAACGCCAAGGCTATGAAATCATTGCGGCATCGAACGGTGCACAGGGTTTAGAGAAAGCATTTGCCGAAAAACCAGACCTCATTCTGCTAGACGTGATGATGCCCGACATGGATGGCTATGAAGTGACACGCCGTTTGAGAAGCAACCCAATTACTTCTACAACGCCAATTTTAATGTTCACAGCCAAAACACAAATAGACGACAAAGTAACAGGTTTTGAAGTGGGGGCTGATGATTACCTCACCAAACCAACCCACCCCACTGAATTACAAGCGCACGTCCGCACATTGTTAGCGCGTACCCCAAAAAAGAAAACAGACGAACTTAAGTTACCTTCTGCTAGCCAAAAAGGATACGTGATTGGTGTTATCTCTGCACGTGGCGGGCTAGGCGTATCTACCATTGCAACCAACCTTGCCGCCGCTTTGCTTACACGCACCCAAACAGATGTAGTATTGGCACAACTTACCCCAGGGCTTGGCACACTCGGCATGGATTTAGGCATCCCGAGCCAAACAGCATTAACCGATATGTTGCAGTGCACCATCCCAGAAATTACCAGAGAAAAAGTACAAACCTCACTTGTTTCGCACAATTCAGGCTTAAAACTTTTACTCGCTTCTGAAAACCCGCGTGATGTAAACCTGACCTCGCAAGTAAAAAACTTTGAATCCCTCGTCGTTCAACTTTCTTCACTTGCCCGCTTCATCGTCCTAGACTTGGGGTTTGGTCTGCCGACCTACGCACAAAAACTTCTCCTCATGTGCAACCAGCGAGTAGTTGTATTAGAAGGAAGCGCTAATGCCATTCAACATACCAAATTATTGATTAGCGAAATGAACACATCAAACATTCAGCCTGAAACAATTACCGTTATCCTAAATAACCGCCAAAGAAGCGAATCGCAAATGTCTGCCAACAAAGTGCAAGAAAAACTAGGGCATCCCATTGCTACCACTATTACACCTGCACCAGAATTGTTTTCACAAGCCATACGAGTCCATTCGCCAGCGGTGATTTCACAACCCAGCAATATGACCTCCCAGCAATTTCTAAAACTTGCGGATGCAATTATCAAGCGCGAAAAAACGCGATGAACTCTCTTTCACCACAAACAAAAGATAATATTCAATTTGCCGCAGACTTAATTCGCCAAGCCAAACATGCCGTCATGCTCACAGGAGCGGGGTTATCCACACCGTCAGGCATACCCGATTTTCGTTCAACAGGAACAGGCTTATGGTCCAAAGATGAACCGTTAGAAGTTGCATCTTTAAGTACTTTTCGCACAAATCCAGAAAGATTTTTTGCATGGTTTCGCCCGCTGGCGAGTCAAATTTTTTATGCAAAACCAAACCCCGCCCACATCGCCTTGGCTGAGTTAGAAAAATCAAATCACCTCAAATCTATCATCACCCAAAATATTGATACCCTGCACCAAAAAGCGGGTTCAAAAACTGTAATTGAAATGCACGGAACAATGCAAACTTTAACCTGCACTCAGTGTTATCATCAGGTAAACGCCGAGCCTTATCTTGCTCCATTTGTTGAAACAGGTGAAATTCCGCACTGCCCAAAATGCAATCAGATTTTGAAACCCGATGTGATTTTGTTTGGGGAACAATTACCACAAGCGGCGTGGCACAAAGCACAAACAGCGGCGCGTCAATCTGACTTGATGCTGGTTGCTGGTTCTTCATTAGAAGTTTTACCTGTGGCAGGTTTACCCATGCAAACCTTAGACCGCGGCGGACATTTAATCATCATCAACAATGCACCTACTTACATCAATGTTCGGGCTGATGTAATTTTTTCAGAAGACGTTTCTACAATTCTTCCTGCAATTACAGAGAGTGTGTTACATGGCTGAAATAAAAACCGAGAGATTAGATGGCTATCGCCGCCTCGTGGATATTGCCCGCGACCTTGCCTCGACCCTTGATTTAGATATTTTGCTCTCACGCATTGTTCATGCCGCGGCAGAGATTTGTGGCGCAGAAGCCGCCTCCATTTTGTTATATGACGATACATCGCGCCAACTATATTTTCAAGTTTCAACCAATATGGATGAATCTACTCGACGCGGAATCACTGTCCCATTGGACGGGAGTATTGCTGGCTGGATTGTGAATAATCGAAAGCCAGTTCGCATCACCAACGCTCATGACGATGCGCGTTTTTATTCTAATGTAGAAGCAATTACAGGATTATCTACTCAATCATTATTAGGTGTGCCATTAATTACAAAAAATAAAATTGTTGGCGTGCTAGAAGCGTTAAATAAACATCGTGGCAAATTTTCAGATAATGATGAATCGATGCTTTTGGTGTTAGGCGCGCAAGCCGCTGTTGCTATTGAAAATACTCGTTTATTTCAACAATCTGATTTAATTTCAGAATTTGTGCATGAATTACGCACACCGCTTTCTTCATTAAGTACCGCAACGTATCTTTTACTGCGCCCGGAAATGTCTCAAGAACAACGTGACCAAATTGTCACCAACATTCATAATGAAACCATGCGATTAAACGCATTGGCTTCATCGTTTTTAGATTTAGCACGTTTAGAGTCAGGGCGGGTGCAATTCCGTAAAACAATTTTTAGCCTAGCAGATTTATTATATGAATGCAAAGATGTGATGTCATCCAAGGCGATTGAAGATAATATTCAGTTGCGGGTTGAGTCACCAGAAGGACTTCCAGTAATAGAAGCGGATAGGGATAAAATCAAACAGGTGTTATTAAATTTGTTAAGTAATGCCATCAAATACAATCGCCCAAATGGAACAGTAATGCTCCGCGCTGAAGCACGCGAAACGGAAACTGCTATCTTTGTGCAAGATACTGGCATTGGTATTCCAGAAGAAGCCTTGCCGCATTTGTTTGAAAAATTTTATCGTGTGCGCGAGCATGAAGGCAAAACCTCTGGCACGGGGTTGGGCTTATCTATTTGTAAGCAAATCATTTATGGGCATGGCGGGCGCATTGAAGTGAAAAGCAAACCTGCGGTTGGTACGGCTTTTATTTTATATTTGCCTCGTTCTGGTAAAACTGTTCCGCGGGATGAAGTGATTGAGCAACCGCAAAAGGCTGTAAAGAAAAAGTAACCTAGTCATTAAGTATGAATTGACTTTTTCGCTTGAAAGATATAAACTAAACCAAGTTATTTGAAATTATTTTTCGGAGGAAGAGAATGGCACAGTTTCAATTTGTGATGAGGTCTGGACCTACCCCTGGGGTTGTTTTTCCGTTGGAAGGTGAACAACTGACCATTGGGCGTGATTCGTCCAATGGCGTTGCAATCAACGATGCAGAAGTTTCGCGCAAACATGCTCGCCTTACATTTCAAGGCGGAAAGTTTGTGATTGACGATTTAGGCTCTACCAATGGAACTTTTGTAAACGGTCAACGCTTGGCAGGTCCAGTTGTGTTGAAGGCAGGCGATGTCGTCTCGTTGGGCGAACAAATTGTCCTCATGTTTGATGCGATTAATTCAGATGCTGGGGCAACTGTGGCAGTATCTCGCAAAGCAGTTCCATCGGCTCCCCCTGCTCAATCGTATGCTCAGCCATCTGCTCCTGCATATTCAGCACCTCCTCCAGCAATGGGTCAAAAAAGAAATATGACCCCGATTTATATCGGTGTAGGTGCATTACTTTTTGTATGTTTATGTGCGGCATTTTTCTTGTGGGTAGATGCTACATATCGTTGGTGCGTATTCTTCCCATTTATATCTGGATGTTAAGTTTTCGATATTTACGCCCTGCAAAAACTTTGCAGGGCGTTTTGTTTTAACAATTACTTTCGACTCTCTACTTTCTTTGATAGAATCAAACTATGGAACAAACACCTTCAAATTCCCCTACTTGGGGAACCAACACCAAACTTGTTGTTGCACTTACCATCATTGTCATTGTGGGCGCTTTGCTGGTTAAATTTCAATTCATCATCACACCCTTGGTGATTGCGTTAACGCTTTCTTATCTGTTTCACCCCGTAGCAGATTTTCTTCAACGAAAACTTCGTTTTTCTTGGGGGCTGGCTGTAGCATTCATTTACATCATCATTTTATTACTATTGATTGGCGTGCTGGCTGTGGGTGGCGTTGGCTTAGTGCAACAGATTCAAAGTTTGGTTGTCATTGTGCAAGATGCACTTCGTAGGCTTCCTGAATTAATTGAAACCATTTCTGGTCAAGTGTATCAATTTGGTCCGTTCAAACTTGATTTTAGTGAATTAGATTTATCTGACCTGAGCAGTCAAGTATTAGGCATGGTACAGCCATTACTCAGCCGCACTGGCACAGTGCTTGGCACAGTGGCTGGTAGCGCCGCAGGTTTTCTCGGCTGGACTTTATTTGTACTTATCGTTTCTTATTTTGTGTTAGCCGAAAGCAAAGGGCTTCGCAATGGCATCATCAATGTAGATGTGCCAGGCTACACTAACGACATTGCTCGCCTGAGCCGTGAACTTGGGCGCATTTGGAACGCATTTCTACGCGGGCAAATTATTCTTTTCGTGCTGGCTGTCACTGTGTATTTCATCGTCCTTAGCGTTCTAGGAGTTCAATACGCCATTGGCTTAGCATTTTTAGCGGGGTTAGCGCGTTTTGTTCCTTATGTCGGTCCTGCCATCAACTGGACGTTACTCGTCATTGTGGCGTACTTTCAAGCCTTCAAATTATTTGATTTACCCCCGCTTTATTACACATTACTCGTTTTACTGATTGCCCTCTTCATAGACCAAATCTTCGATAACATTGTTTCTCCGCGCATCCTTTCTGACGCGCTCAAAGTTCACCCCGCCGCAGTACTCGTCGCCGCCATCATCGCCGCCAATTTGTTTGGTTTACTTGGTGTTGTGATTGCCGCACCCATCCTTGCCACCACCATGCTTTTGTGGAATTACACCATCCGCAAAATGCTGGATTTAGACCCCTTCCCTGAAAAAGAGATTCATCAACCGCCACCACCGCCCGGCTCACGCTTCTTTGTGTGGATTCGCCGCTTCTTACGTGACCTCAGCCTGCGCTTCAAAAAGAAACCTTAATCTACGCCTCGATATTTTTTTTACAACTTAGGAGATTCCCATGAACAACAACCATGAACCAAAAACACAAACCCTCGCCGAAACCGAAAACTTTCTTGCTTGGAAAGCCGAAGAACCCGATGGCGAAACCACCTACCACGTTGAAATGAACAACGTCACCGTTCACTTCTTTGAGGAAGAATGGAACGAATTTTTACAACTCGTACAAAACTTGAAATAAAAGTAGTGCAAAATTAATTTCGTGCTACAAATTAATTTGCTCTAGCCGCCGTCCTCGGCGGCGCATTTAACAAAAATCACCCCTTGAAAATTGATGAATCGACTTTTCTCTTCGTTTGAAAAAAATAAAGCCGAATTTACACTAACCATTCTTTTGTTTACAGCACTCATCGTTTGGGCAATGAGTCTGTTTCAGATGGCAAACCAATTTCCCAGCCTGTTTGAAGCGCAAGCAAAAAGTTTTGTCATTGGTCAATGGGTATTGTTATCCATTATAGTTTTTGCTATCTTTTTTTCATGGAAGCAGTTAGAAAAAAATCAATTCATCAAAGAAAACTGGAGTGGCTTACTGCTCGCTGGCATTTTCTTTTCCATTTATTTTTTGCTTGTTTCCATTTTCAACCAACCCGCGTTTGACGTGGACGATATTTTTTTCGACTCGGATGCTTATTTATGGCGACGGCGTTTTGCCACCGAACTCGTGCGCGATTATTATTTTCGACCAGTGCATCCATTTGTATTAATTATCATTCGCCCTTTGGTGTGGTTGATTTCTATTTTTCTACAGGGCAACACAGTATATGCAACTTTTTTACTAACAGCCTTTGCTGGGGCGTTGTGTGTGTTTTTGGTTTGGTACTTCATCAAACATTTTGTGAACAATCATTTATATAATTTATTGATTGCCTCTTTATTTGGCGCGTCCACCGCGCAACTTGTATTTAGTTCTTTAATTGAAACTTACATTTTTTTAGCCGCAGTTGCTTTATTGTTTATTGTTTTTCTCATCAAAGACAAACCACTTTTTGTTTTGGTCATCACAGGCTTGGTAGCATTTGGAATCACCATTTCAAATTTTGGTCAAACTGTCATCGCACATTTTTTTATTAAACGTAATATCAAACAAATTATTATCTATGGATTAATCGTCACGGCATTCATTGTCCCCTTAACTTTATTACATAATTTTGTATATCCCGAATCCCAACCTTATTTTTGGAATCTTTCATCATTTGATGGCGAAGGTCATAACCAATTTCCACCCACTTTGCAACGCGCAAATTATTTAGGGCGTGTGATGGTTTTGCACAGCATCGTTGCCCCTGAACCATTAATTTTGCAAGAAGAAATTCCATTCCTCAAAGTGTGGATGTTCCGCGCCTCCATCAAAAAAGACCCAATGCGAATCGCTCAATATCACACATTACTTGGCAATTCGCTGGCATACATTTGGCTCGGATTTGTTTTACTCGGCGGATTTTTATTCTTAAAAAATTTAAGACGACAAGATAACCGCTTCTTCTTGACCTTCATCCTGATTCTGCTCTTCAACTTTACGCTTCACATGCGTTACGGAAAAGATACATTCCTTTACACCGTCAACTGGACGTATGCTCTGATTCTCTTTCTCGCCTTAGCATGGAAAGAATTTTCAGATAAACGCTGGTTTCAAATTTCTTTTTTAGTATTCATTATTTTATTATTTATCAATAACTCGCAATTGATATTAACCATGCTCAGCACATCGGCTTTGCATATTAAATAAAAAAAGCGGATGTTTGAAACATCCGCTTTTTTTATTTATTTCTTCTTCAACTCATCTCTCAAGAACAAACTCATAATCACGCTCACAATACTAATCACCAAACTGCCGAGCAAAGCAGACCAGAATCCATCCACGCTAATGCCAATACTCAGTGCCTGACCAATTCTAGCAGTGAGCAACAGCAATACTGTGTTGATGACAATAGTAAAAAGCCCAAGTGTGAGAAGAATCAACGGGCAGGTTAGGAACTTTAAGATGGGTCTGACCAAAGCGTTCAACAAACCTGAAATCAACGCTAGCCACAGCACGCCTGTCCAATCGCCGCGGAACTGAATGCCCGGCACAATCAAAACTGCTACATACAATGCAATTGCATTTATTGCCCAACGGATAATAAATCTTGTCATTTCATACTCCTTTGTTTATCAAACTTTTATAACTTTTTCTTTTGCTAAATTTTCAGCACCATATATCACAATTAACAAAATTGCGAACGCCCAAATCACCCATGTAAATAGTTCAGGAAAAATATCAACCGAAACAAATAACAAACTTGGTAAGGCGTTATACGCCGCATGGAAAAGAAAATCAATGATTAAACTTCCGCGTGTGTTATTGTAAATCCATGTAAAAATAATGGTAACGCCAGTGACGTTGAATACATATTTTGCAATTTCAAAAAAACTTGGCGTTACTTCCAAGCCCAAAGCCGCGCCCGGCACCCAGAATGCAGGCAAATGCCATAAGCCCCATAGCAAGCCCAAAATTAAACTTGCATTCAATGCGCTCATTTTACGTTGCAAACGAGGCAAAGCATAACCGCGCCAGCCTAATTCTTCTGCCATCGGTCCAAGCGGAAGTTTGACTAACAACATAATTGGAATGCTCGCCAGAAAAATTGGCACACTGCTCAGCCATGCAAATGATGTATCTTGATTTAATTCACCTAACATGCCTAAATGAATTAACAAAGCAATCACTGCTAACGAAAGCGGCAAGAAAATTGCAACCAAATACCATTTGAAAGATAACTTCCAATCAAACAGCGGAGCAAATAATTTTTGTAAGCCTGCACGCCCTTCAGAAATTGCAGTCACAATAATAGCCGCAAATGTTGGCGCGTAAATGCCAAGTAATGCAAGTGGTATGCTCCATGTTGGAATTTCAAACGTTGCTAGATTTTGTAAATATGGAATCAACGGAATCCATAACGCCCAAAAAATTCCGTATGCCAAAATAAAAAAACTGATAAGAGGTTGCGCTTTTACAAATTTCATACGTCCTAAATACGCACATCCACTTACAAAGTTGCATGCATCCAAATCAAAGTGCGAATTTTTTGAAAGCCTGCATTTTGAATCGCTTCATCAAAATTGCTGACTGGAAAATCAAGCGTGAGTTTTGGATAATAATGAAGTAGTTCTCTTCTGGCGTGGATTAATAATGCTGTTAACGCTTCAGGCTCTGACCTGTCACCTGTTCCTGCATAGAGACCTTTTCCTAGCCCATGCGGAATGAACGAAAGCGTGGCGTGCAGTTGATTATTTTTCGTCGCCGCCCATTGACGGATATTTACATCTGTAATCAATAAATACAACCAATTCCACAAACCAGGTCGAAGCGAGGAGATGTCCCAGTGCTGGTGCCAAGCCAACAAGTCAGGATAGAAGCGAGTCAGCCACAGGCGTTGAGTCTGCCAAAAGTGCGTATGTCGTTTTGTGATTTGAATATCCTGATTTGTACTTTCAAAATTCCCAGCAATGGTTTGCCATGAAGTGCGGCGGGTATATTCAGTAAAACCAAGTTTGGTATAAATGTGAATCGCTTCGGGGTTATCAGCGCGGACGTGAAGCCAAACATCTTTTACTTTTTTTTCGTGAATGTGTTGTAGGGCGCGTTCGGTTAATGCGCCTGCAATTCCTCTGTGACGATAGTTTGGATGCACGGCAACATTGGCAATGAGATATAACTTTTTTCCGCGATGACGAAATGGTACAACACTGATGTTACCAACGATTCGATTATCTTCCTCCCAAATATAACCTGTAAGTGGCAGTGATGTTGAATCAGCAACGCGATTTGCCCATTTGATAAATGAATTGTCATTGCCAGCACGGCGCATGTCTTGCACATAACGCCTACCTTCATTATCCATTGTTTCGGAAAAACATTGCTCGATTAAATCGGCAACAGCGGGCAGGTCTCTTAAGATGTTAAGAGGTCGCAAGTGTTCATGCTGTGCTCGCGTGGGCAAGGTGATAGATGCCATTACTTTAATTATAGTCCTTTGAGAGATTGGAGGCTAGATATGGGAAAATTTGTATAACAACAAATACAGGTCAAAATCCAACAATACATTCACAAACAAACTTCACTTGCTCTTCTGTTAATTCAGGATACATTGGCAAAGATAAAACTTCATCGGCAACTTTTTCTGTGTTTGGCAAAGAGCCTTTAGCATAACCAAGATTTTTATACGCTGGTTGCAAATGCACTGGCACAGGATAATGAATCAAAGTATGAATTCCTTTTTGATATAAAAAATCTTTCAAGGCATCACGCTTTGGGTGGCGAATCACAAATTGATGAAAAACATGTTCACAATCATTTGGTTGCATCGGCAAAATGATTTCTGTATTTTGCAATAATTCAATATAAAGATTTGCAAGGTCTCTGCGAAGTTGATTCCACGCATCTAAATATTTCAACTTCACACGCAACATCGCGGCGTGTAATTCATCCAACCTACTATTCATACCTTTTACTTCACTAATATAACGATTCTTCCATCCATACTGACGCAGGCGTTTACATTTTTCTGCCAACGATGAATTATTTGTGATGACCATTCCGCCATCGCCAAATGCACCTAAATTTTTTGTTGGATAAAAACTAAACGCCGCCATATCTCCGCCTGTGCCTGCTCGCTGACCCTGAAACTTTGCGCCATGCGCCTGAGCACAGTCTTCAATCACAAATATATTTTTCTGGCGAGCAACTTGTAAAATTGAGGTTAAGTCTGCTGAGCAACCGTATAAATGTACAGGGATAATCGCGCGTGTTTTCTCTGTAATTGCTTTCTCCACTTGATTTGGGTCAAGTGTATATCGTTCAATATCAATATCTACTAAAACAGGTTTTGCACCTGTCATTTCAATTGCGGCGATAGTGGCTACGGCAGTGTGAGATGGGGCAATGACTTCATCACCTGCTTTCACGTCACAACTTAATAAAGATAAAGTCAATGCGTCGGTGCCAGAAGCAACTCCAACGGCGTGAGAGGCGTTGCAATACTTTGCAAATTCTTTTTCAAGCGCATCAACTTGGTCACCAAGAATATAAATCCCTTTTGAAAACACACGCTTTAATGCTTCATCCAATTCATCTTGAATGGACTCGTATTGTTTTTTCAAATCAATAATTGGAATTTCATTCATCTTAAAAATAATTTTGTTTGTGTTGCTTATAAAACTCAATTGTTTTTTTTATACCTACTTGCAAAGAAGTCTGCGGTTGCCAACCCAATTCTAAGTTGATAAAACTATAATCGCCGTGATAATCACCAATATCAATGCGTTTACGAGCAGAAGGATACGGTATTAACTCATAATTTCCATCGTCGAATATTTCAATCATCAAACGTGCAAGTTCAAGCAAAGTGATTGGCTCGCCACCGAGGTTATAAATTTTTCCGTAAGCAAACGGATTGCTGACGCATAAAAGCATAGCGTCAATAACATCATCTACATAATTGAAATCACGAATCTGACTTCCATCACCATAAATTTGAATCGCTTGACCTTCTAACAATTGCCGTATCCACCAACCAACAAATGTTAACTTATCATCTTTAATTCTCATGCGCGGACCATATACATTTGTCATTCGCAGAACGCAGGTGTGCATATCATACACACGGTTATAGACAATATGATACATTTCGCCCGCCCGTTTGCTGACACCGTTATTATCCAACGGCGTGATTAAATGTTTTTCATCCACTGGTAAATATTTTGCACGTCCATACACCTGGCGCGTGCCCGCAAACACAATTTTGATTTCAGGATTATATAAACGACAAACTTCTAAAATTTTTAATTGACTATCTGCATTCACAGTTAAATCTTTGTATGGGTCTTGCATACTTCCTACATGGCTGTTTTGCCCTGCTAAATTAAATAAATATTTTTTATCTTTCAAAACAGAAGTTAATTCTTTTTCATTGCTAATATCACTTTGAATAATTTCAATTTGATTTTTTATCTCTTCAACATTACACAAATTTGCACCCGAATCAGAATCGAGATTATCAATAATTGTTACTTGTGAACCAATTTCAACTAATTTGCGTGCGAGGTTACTGCCAATAAATCCTAGCCCACCTGTGATTAAAACTTGTTGACCCGAATATTCTTTTTCAATGTTCATGAGATTTGTTAAGATGTTCTTTCTTAATAATGAGGGTCCAATATAAATGAGCCAATTGATTTAATGTTTGCAAAATTCTTTTGAAATTAAAAAATTGTGAAACGCCATATTTTCTTGCATAATGATTCACAGGTACTTCAGCAAATACATATCCAGACGATTCAATTTTTTTAACCATTTCCAAACAAATCGAGCCACTAAAGCTTTTCAATTGAATCTCTTGCATAATCTTCGTTGGGATTAATCGAAAATCACAATCTACATCGCGGATGCGAATGCCGAATAACAATTTGACGAAGTGATGATACAACCTGCCGATAAAAATCCGCATCAGACTATCGCTTCGACCTGCTTTATAACCATTGACTGCATCCACGCCTATGCTTAATGAATCTACGAGTTTGGTCAATTCCAATGGATTGTATTGGGCATCACCATCGGTATAAAAAATCCAATCTTTTTTCGCAGATGAAAATCCACTGATTAATGCGCCACCATATCCGCGATTGGTTTCATGTTGAATGACTCTTAACTCGGAATATCTTTTTTGCATTTCTTCTAATACTTCGGCGGTGTAATCTGAACTGCTATCATTTACAACGATGATTTCAAAATCATCGGTCACTTGTTCGGCGGCGATTTTTGCAGTGGCAATCATGCTAGCAATTGTCCCGCCGTCGTTATAGGCCGGGAAAATCACGCTTAAACTAGAAATCTTTTTTGTATCTTTCATTTTCTAGCCACAGCGATGACGCTTAATCCATAAGGCATTCCAAACTTAGAAATAATACCCGCCTCGCTGGCTAAGATGTGTTTGAAGGTTTCGTTGAAGATGCCTGTTTCTAAAGTCAGGTCAGATTGTGTTTTTGATGGAAATAATTTTTCGCTGAGTCGCTTTATTACTGCTAATGGAAAGAGAAATGTGTTTGCATAAGAAATATGTTCAACGATGAATCCGCTTTGCGCAAGCAAGTCTTTTACGAGTTTTTTTGTATATCTACGATTTGTGTGAACTTGTTCATCGTGACCACCACGAAGCCAATCGTAGGCTGGTAAACGTAGAAGTAGTTTTCCTTTCGGAGTTAATACGCGAAAAAATTCTTTCAGGGCTTTAATTTCGTGCATGACACCCTTTTCGTATAAAACATCGAAGGATGTGACCAAGTCAAACGAAGCAGTAGCAAGTGGCAGGTCAAGTACAGAAGCGCGGGCTAGAAGTTTAGCATTGCGTTTGCGGCAATAATCTAGGGCTTGAGGATATAAATCTATGCCTGTTACTTCACCATAATCTTTTAGATAAGTTGTCATTGCGGCACCTGTTCCGCAACCTGCATCTAAAATTTTGATTTGCGTTTTTGGTTGAATATGTTGGTTAATTAATTTTCGCGTGATGGCTTCCATGCCGCGATACCACCAATGATGGTCTTCAACATGGTACATGATTTCATATTCGCGCGGGTCCAAATTGTCTCTTTATGGCACTTGATATGAAAGCAATATTGTAGTGGTGCAATCATATTCGTAATGGAGTTGGCCACCTGGATGTGTACGCGCCCACGCTTCTAGTTCTTCGATGCGACTGGGTGGCGCAATAATGGTTTCGCCTGAAACTGCATCGAGCGTATCAATAGGGTCTTTGAAGTTAATGACAGGGCGTAGGCTTAAGAATAAAGTTGAAGGGTGACTGCCATGAAAATAATATTCATCACTCAACATATAAACTCTATTTTCATTATCAATTTCTTGTAATTGAACACCAAGGTATGTTGCGAAGCGACCGGCTAAATCTGCGGCGAAACGGCATTGACCTGCAAACTCGGCATAGTACGTCCATAAATTGAAAAATAATAAACTGGTTAATAAAGCGGTAACTGTAAATGTGTATGCCTGACGTGCATTTGCCCAACTTAAGCCAATGATTTCAAGAATTTTATCTATACCGATTGCGGCAATGATAACTGCGGCAGGCAATGCCATTAACATGCGATATGAATCGGCAGATGGTGGTGTAGCAAACACACCAATGGCTACTGCTGAACCCCAAATGTATCCATTCAAAAGTAAATAGGCGGGTTTACGAATTTGCCATAAGATAATGCCTAACCCTGCCAAAAGCATCACACCGGAAATCATACTCATCATTGGAGAAGGTGAACCATAAAAATCGAGAGCAGGATAATAAAATAAAGATAAAAAAGCGTGAACAACCCGCCCCACTAATACTTCAAACGCACTTTGCCCAGTGGTCGACATAACATTTTGAACATACCCAGTTTGAAAGGTACCGCTACTTCCTAAACGATTCATAAATTCATTTGGGTTGTAATAAGCAAATAGAGCAGATGGAAGAATCGAGAGTAAGAATCCGCCCCAAAAGGCAAACGCTTGTGAAAGCCTTTGGGTAAACCATGTACGGTAAAAAATGAACAAAATCAGCATGTATATCAATACAAGCCCGGTGATAATTTGTGAAGTTAAATATACAGAATAATGGATGGCTAACAAAACGCCGCTTAAAGCCGTGCGCCATGATTGACGTTTTTCTAAACCGCTGATTAAGAAATACAGTTCTAGTGGGATTAACCAAGCATCTTGAATATATGCCACTGAAGAGATTCGGCTAAAGTGCAAATGCGAATGTGAAATGGCAATCATTACAGCGGCAATGAGCGCAATTCTTTTCCCTCCTACCCAACGTGCAAAAAGATAGACAGCAGGTATAGCCAACACACCACCAATAGCGGGAAGTAACCTTAATCCAAAAGCATTGTACCCAAATAACCTCATAGAAATATTAATCAACTGTAAATATAATGCCCCAAAGTTTTCCCATAGAGCAAATGGATTCATTAAGACACCATTAACCGTAGCACGGGCAAAATTACCCACTGACCCTTCATCCCCATCCAACACGCGAGGAAGTTGTCCAAGCAGATAAAAACGCGGAATTGCCGCCAATATTATTACAAAAAGTACAGTCAAAACTTCATTACGATGAGTCTTAAGCCATTCCTTAACTTTCACAAAATCTAAATTGAAATTTACAAACGCATATACATAACAAGCGCCGCCTAACAACCAAATCGTCACCAGCGGAATAAAATTGAGCCGTCGGAATATCATAAATGCATTCAAAGCAACCACTGTTACTATTGCTAGCAAGCTTGCTACAAAAATCCAAAATACTCTATCCCGAAAAACAGGGCGAGAAGATAACTTAATCCAAAAAGCATTGGATGGAATAAACTGACTCAAAATCATAACAATCACCCCAAAAACGGCATAGCCCAAGTAAGGCGGTAGAACAATATCTTCTGGGATTGGTTGCGAAAAAACCAAAAACTGACTAAGCAACAAAAGAAATATCCCCACAAATGCTACAAATCGACGGATATTTTTTACATCCCCTGTTTGTTCAGGTTGTTGTTCAACCATGATACCTCCAAGTTAATTAAATTAAGGAAGAATTGAATTATACCGAACAAACTTGAAAAATTGAAAAATCATATCTTTCAGCAATCTTAATCTATAGATTCAAGTCATTTGCCACAAAATCTAACACTCCTCTTACGCCGTATTGATAAATCACAAACACAGGTTTTGTTATAATGCTCGGATACATTGGTAGGGACGATATACATCGCCTCTACAGGAGATTTTCCCTATGATGCGATTTGACAGATTTACAGAACGAGCCCAAGAAGCCGCCCAACGTGCCGCGGAGATTATCCAACGCTATGGGCATAACCAAATTGATACTGAACACATTTTGCTGGCGTTGATAGAACAGCCCGGCGGAGTGATTCCCCAAATCCTTGAAAAATTAAATGTTAGTGCTCAAGCGTTAACTGATAGATTAGATGCGACTCTGCGCGCCAGCCCAAAAGCAAATATTTTCGGTGGTGGTGCTGGGCAAATTTTCATCACGCCTCGCGTCAAGCGGATAATTGATTTGGCGAATGAAGAAGCCAACCGTCTGAAAGATGAATACATTTCGACTGAACATATCTTTTTAGCAATTCTCACAGAGCGCAATACACCTGCCGCTAGAATTTTAGAATCGGCTGGTTTATCACGTGACCGTGTGTATGATGCCGTGCAAGATTTACGCGGCGGACAACGAGTCACTGACCCACAAGCAGAAACAAAATATCGCACGCTTGAAAAATATTCACGTGATTTAACACAACTAGCCCGCGAAGGCAAACTTGACCCCGTCATTGGGCGTGATAATGAAATTCTACGTTTGATACAAATCTTATCTCGACGCACAAAGAACAACCCGGTATTAATCGGCGAAGCGGGTGTTGGTAAAACTGCCATCGTAGAAGGATTAGCACAAAAGATTGCCAGCAATGATGTTCCTGAAATCTTATCAGGCAAAAGAGTAGTAGCACTTGACTTAGGTGCGATGATTGCTGGGTCAAGATTCAGAGGCGAGTTTGAAGAAAGACTCAAAGCCGTAATGGAAGAAGTCCAACGTGCAAAAGGTGATGTCATCTTGATGATTGACGAGTTGCACACTGTTGTTGGTGCAGGTGCCGCGCAAGGTGCAATGGATGCGAGCAATATGCTCAAACCTGCATTGGCACGTGGTGAGTTGCAATGTATTGGTGCAACCACACTTGATGAATTCCATAAGCATATTGAAAAAGATGCCGCGCTTGAAAGACGTTTCGCTCCGATTTATGTGGAAGAGCCAAGTGTTGAAGATACTATTAAGATGATGTATGGCTTGCGTGACCGTTACGAAGCACATCATAAAGTTCGTTATGCTGATGATGCCTTAGAAGCCGCCGCTCGTTTGGCTGATAGATATGTAACCGATAGACATTTACCAGACAAAGCCATTGACTTAATGGATGAAGCCGCGGCGAAACTTCGTGTGGCGTTATATTCCATGCCGCCTGATTTGAAAGCGATGAAAACTGAAGTTGATAAATTGTTAGCCGAAGAAGAACAAGCAGGTTTGAATCGTGATTATGAACGTGCGGCTCAAAAGAAAGCCGAACGATTAAGACTGGAACAAGATTACAACGCCCAACGTGATAAATGGGAAGCCGAACATCAATTGGATGAAGTTGTTGATGTAGATGATATTGCTTCTGTGGTTCATCAATGGACAGGTATTCCTGTTACACAAATGTTGGAAACAGAATCAGAAAAACTTTTGCAAATGGAAACACGTTTGCATGAAAGAATTATCGGGCAAGAAGAAGCCATCCACGCTATCTCCGATGCAATACGTCGCGCGCGTTCTGGTCTCAAAGACCCAAGCCGACCCATTGGTTCATTTGTTTTCATCGGACCTTCCGGTGTTGGTAAAACAGAATTAGCAAAAGCACTTGCTTGGTTTATGTTTGATGATGAAGATGCGATGGTTCGTATTGATATGTCCGAATATCGTGAGCAACATACAGTCAGCCGTCTCTTTGGTGCGCCGCCCGGATATGTCGGTTATGAAGAAGGTGGTCAACTTACTGAGGCTGTTCGTCGCAGACCATATCGTGTTGTTCTGTTTGATGAAATTGAAAAAGCACATCCCGAAGTTTGGAATGCTTTGTTACAAATTTTAGATGATGGACGTTTGACAGATGGTCAGGGCAATGTTGTGGATTTTAGAAACACGGTTCTTATCATGACCTCAAACTTGGGTACTGAATATGTGAAAAAAGGCGGTACTTTAGGCTTTTTACCGCATAAATCAGATGATGCTGAACGAGAAGCACATGACAAAATTGAAAAAGCACTCAAAGCCTCGTTTAGACCTGAGTTCTTGAATCGTATTGATGAAATCATCATGTTCTCGCCACTGTCTGTTGAACAAATGGAAGAGATTGTGGTTTTACAAATGAAAGAAGTGCAAGATAGATTAAACGACCACAACATCGCCGTTCAAATCACAGATGCGGCACGTGCTTGGCTTGCCAAAGAAGGTTACGACCCAACCTTTGGAGCCCGTCCGTTACGCCGCGCGATTCAAAAATATGTGGAAAGTCCGCTTTCAAAAGAATTGTTAAGCGGAAAATTCAAAGACGGTGCCGAAGTGGTTGTAGATGTGGACTCGAAAGAAAATAAAATCATCTTCCAAACCTCCGCACCGACGAAGAAAAAGAAAAGCAAGCAAGAAGTTGAGGCGTAGAAATAAAACTCCGAGTTCTTTAAGAACTCGGAGTTTTTGAATCCGAAGCAGAATCAATCATCCCCTAAGAAAGCGGCGGACTAATTTCCTAATCCATAATTTACCTCTAAAGGGTATCATCAGGCAATCTTTTAACATGTAAAGGAATTACATTCATGGATAACCCAGAAAAAAAATCAGGTTCAACTACTACAGGTGCAATTATCGGCATCTTTGTTTTATTATGTTGCGTGTGTGTGATTGCGCTCGGCGCGGCAGGGTATTGGTTTTATAGCATCGTTCCATCTGAAATTACAGAGTTTCCTGTATTCACAGAAACAGAACCAACCATACAACCAGAATTGACCCGCCCACCCATTGAAACGATTACCAATGAAACATTAGAAACCTTACAAAATACAATCGTCCCCATTAACGACCCCAGAGATTTAGCCTGTCGTTTACAAGCCAATTGTGATGTACCAGAAGTAATAGCCACTTCAGCCGTGACGCGTGTTGTCGGCGATAAAGATAACTTTTGGGTAACGAACTTAGATAATTTAGAAAACGTCCAAATTACAGCCACACTTCGTTATGTCACCCCGCATGTATATTTTTGGGTACAAGATGGCGTTACAGTGAATGAAGATGAGGTCGCCGCCTTGGGTGAAGAATTTGAAAATAAAATTTACCCAACCACCCGCGAATTTTTCGGCAGTGAATGGAGCCCCGGTATTGACGGCGACGAACATATTTATATTTTATATTCACGCGGGCTGGGCTATTCTATAGCAGGTTATTTTTCATCTTCCGATTCTACCCACCCATTAATTCAAGAATATTCCAACGGGCATGAAATGTTTTTATTCAATGCCGATAACACATCCATTGACCAAAGTTCTTACGGCGTGTTGGCGCATGAATTTCAACACATGATTCATTGGAATTTAGATTTGAACGAAACCTCATGGTTAAACGAAGGGTCATCAGAACTTGCCGCCTTCTTAAATGGTTACGACCCAGGTGGCTTTGATTGGTTATACATCCAAAACCCAGATTTGCAATTAAACGATTGGCCCAACGATGGCAACACGGGTCCGCATTATGGTGCAGGCTTTTTGTTTATGAACTACTTCCTAAATCGCTTTGGCGATGAAGCCACACAACTTCTAATCAAAGATGAAGCCAATGGATTAGAAAGCGTAGATGATGTATTGCGCCAAATTGATGCGATTGACCCACTCACCAACGCACCAATTGATGCCGATGCGTTTTTTATGGATTGGGTCGTGACCAATTTTGTACTAGACCGTTCCATTGCTGATGGTCGTTATCATTACGCCAATTATCCGGGTGCACATCAAGCAAGAGAAACCGAAACCATTTACACCTGCCCACAAGAAACAATTTCACGAACTGTGCATCAATACGCGGCAGATTATATTGCCATCGAATGCACGGGTGATTTCACGTTATCTTTCACAGGCTCAACCGTTGCAAAACTTTTACCCGCCAACCCATATAGTGGCAGTTATGCTTTTTGGTCAAACAAAGGTGATTCATCCAACATGACCTTGACTCGTGAATTTGATTTTACAAACGTCTCTGCGCCCATTGAACTTTCATTCCGCACTTGGTACGATATTGAATTGGATTGGGATTACGTCTATGTAGAAGTTTCTGAAAATGGTGAAACGTGGGAAATTTTAACTACGCCTTCTGGCACAGGCACAGACCCAAGCGGCAATTCGTATGGCTGGGGTTATACAGGCGTAACCGATTGGAAAGAAGAAACAGTTGACCTTTCTGCTTATGCTGGCAAAAAAGTATTTGTTCGTTTTGAATACATCACCGATGCAGCAGTTAATGGCGAAGGCTTCATGGTAGATGATATTCAAATTTCAGCAATCAACTATCAGACCGATTTTGAAGCGGATAACGGCGGATGGCTAGCAGATGGCTTTGTGCGAATCCAAAACACGCTTCCACAAACTTTCGGCTTGGCTCTGCTTCTGACATCTGATTCTAGCGTGACGATGATTCCGCTCAACCCAGACCAAACTGCTGAAATCCCACTTTCATTGAAATCTGGCGACAAAGCCTATTTGGTGGTTTCAGGTTTAACGAGATTCACGCGCGAAGAGGCTTCGTATCAAATTGAAATAAAGTAATTTGTTTTCCGGAGTGCGTCGCACCTTGAAGGTTACGTGAGTTTTAGCCCATAAGGTGCGACGCACCCTTTTAATTGGGGATTTGTTATCAAATTTGCAATTTTCGCTTTTCACATCCTGCCTTATAATTTCATTTATGGTGGCATCTCAAACATCTTCTGCTCGAAAGACAATTGCTGTTTTAAGCGCACAGGTTTCGCGCTTGTGGAATGCCGAGTTTATGGCAGGTGTATTAGAGTGTGCCAAAGAACAGGATTTCAATGTAGTTTCTTTTTCAGGTGGGAAGCCAACACCAATTCCATCTCCATCTGGAAATTTATCTTACGGCTTATACGATTTAATCAAGCCTGGTCAATTTGACGGGATTTTGCTTGCGGCGGATATGTTTCATGGTGTTTCATTAGATGAAGTAAAAAACTTTACCAAAATTTTTGGTAATACACCTATGGCTTCATTTGCTATTCCAATAAAAAATATTCCCACTACGATTACTGATAACACTGGCGGGATGCGTGCCGTGATTAATCACTTGATAAAAGAACATGGCTATAAGCGTATTGCTTTCGTTCGCGGACCTCAAGGACAAATTGAAGCCGACCAACGCTTTGAAGCCTATAAAGCCGAATTAAAAACCAACGATATTCGCTTTGATGAAAACTTAATTATTGATGGCGATTTTTCACCCGAAAGCGGGCGTGCCGCCGTGCGCACTTTATTAGATGAACGTGGCATTCGTGTGCAAGCCATTGCTGTTTCAAACGACCGTATGGCGTTTGGCGTGTTAGAAGCATTAGAACAACGTGGTATCGCTGTGCCTGATTCTATTGCTGTGACAGGCTTTGATAATGTCAGCGAGTCACAATCTATGGGTGTGCCACTCACCACAGTTCAACAATCTTTTTATGATATTGGTAAAAAATCGTTTGAAGCCTTGCTAAAAAAAATGAACGGCGAAGAAGTAAATGATGTCAGCATTTTGCCTGTTAACCTCGTGGTGCGTTGGTCTTGCGGTTGTTTGCCTGATAGCGTGCAAAAAGCGATTGTGCTTCCGCGTGAAGTGGCGCACACGGGCAGATTAGAAAATAAACGCGAAGCGGCTATCCGTGCTTTGTTTGGTGCGGCGGGCATTCCAGAACATGATTCGAATAAAGAAACTTATAAAGAAATATTTGGCAAAGCCTGGGATGAATTCCTTGCTACATTGCGTGAGCCAGATAAAAACAGCCTTTTCTTGAAATCAATTCAATTTATTGTTGAAGTGTTACAACAAAATGATTACGACTTCAATGCTTGGCAAAATATCATTTCCACATTTAGAAAATATGCCTTAGGCGGAATCAATAGTAACACCACCATGTTACGCGCCGAAAATTTATTTCAACAAGCGCGTATGTTGGTAGGCGAATTATCACAACGGGTACAGGCTTATCGCCGCTTGCAATTTGAAAAGCAAGAAGAAATTCTCAACAACTTTAGTTTTTCAATGGCTTCAGCAATGACCTTTGAAGGCATTGGGCTTGCTATTTCCAAACATTTCCCCACACTGGGGTTAGAACGTTGGTATGTGATGTTATATGATGATGTGAAATCGCCAAGCTCTATCTCAGCGCCAACGCCGCAAAATTATCAATTGCTATTGCAATATGATGAAAGTAAATTCCGAATTCCTGATGATAGACCGCTTCTTGCTACGGGACGCTTGACACCGCATGGAAAAACTCCCGAAGACCGACGCTATCAAGCAGTGGTGATGCCATTGGCATTAGCCAGCAACCGCTTCGGATTCATGTGGGTTGAAATGGGTCCGCATGATTGGGATATTTATGTTCGTTTGAAAAATTTATTGTCCAGTGCGTTGTTACGCACCATGTTGGTTGAACAGCGTGAACAAGCTCAAAAGGAAGTAGAAAGATTATTTACATCAGAACAAGAACGTCGTCGCGGAGCAGAAGCGTTATCTCGTTCATCACGTCAACTTTCTTCGTTAAATACAATTGAAAAATTACCCGAACAAATCCTTGAACAACTACATCAAGCATTGCCATATGAGCGTAGCGTTTTATTTATTGAAGATGTAAACGGCGCGCCTGTTGCTCAAGCACATCGTGGAATGCCCAAAAATGCAAACTTGAATGAATTCCATTTGCAAATCAATGGTGTTGATTTTTATCAAACAGTAGCCAGACAAGGTGAACCTATTGTTATTGCTGATGTTCAAAATCAAAAATGGTCTCAACCTGAATGGTTGCCACAAGATAAATCTTGGTTGGGTGTGCCATTGTATTCAAAAGATAATGTGATTGGTTTGTTACTGCTAAGCCGTGCAAATGATTCGTTTACAGAAGATGATGTTTTGTTAGCCAATAACTTTTCAGCACAAGCGGCTGTTGCTTTAGAAAATGCAAGGTTATATAACGAAGTAACCAGTATGAATCAAGTCATGGAGCGCATGGTTGCCAAACGTGTAGAAGAATTAAACAATGCTTATCAATCACTTGAAAAGCATGACAAAAATAAATCTGCATTTATTCAAGTTGCCGCGCATGAATTACGCACGCCATTAACCGTTATCAAGGGGTATCTTGGTATGTTGAAAAGTGATAAAGCCATTGAGGGCAATCCTCTTTTATCACAAGCCATTGACGGCGTGTTACGCGGCACAGAGCGTTTGCATCAAATAGTAGATAGTATGTTAGATGTGGCTCGCCTTGAAAATCAAACCATTACGCCTCATATTGAATCGGTGAACTTAGGCTTGATATTACGCCTCATCCTCAAAGATTATGTGGATGACCTCGCGAATCGCAACTTGACTATGACTTTGGATGAAGCCATCAAACAGATTCCGCCCCTTTCAGCAGACCCTGAACTCTTAAAGAAAGCGCTTGACCATATCATCGTCAATGCTATCAAATTCACGCCAGATGGTGGTTCGATTCATATCGCCGCCAAAGTGATTGAGGATTCTAAGCGTGGCAATATGGTGGAGTTAAGCGTCAAAGATACTGGCATTGGCATTGAGCCTGAACATCATAAAATTATTTTTGAGAAACTATATCAATTGGGCGAAGTGCAATTACATTCGTCTAGCCGTACCAACTTCAAAGGTGGCGGAGCAGGTTTGGGCTTAGCCATTGCTTCTGGAATTGTGAAAGCACTACAAGGCACAATTTGGGTAGAAAGCGAAAAACGAGACGAAGAAACTTTCCCCGGTAGTACGTTTTATGTCAGGTTGCCGTTGGCGAAGTAAGGGCGAGGTTACCTCGCCCCTACAATTTATATCTTCTCTCTAAAATCATAAATCCCATCATTGACCTGCCATTTGGCATTGCAATTTGAGCAAAGCAAATAATCTGTTTTATCTTGTAATTTTTCATATTCACAATCGGGACATTTGAATAAACTCAAAACATCCAGTGGAATTTCTTTCGTTATACCTTCCGTGCTCGTTTTGGCTTTTACAAACACACTTGGGGATAATTGTATAAATGCACCAGTGGGTTGAATCAAACTATCAAACCAAACAAGAATTTTTGCTGGAATAATTCTTTTCAATAATCCAAGTCGGAAATGTGAAACCGTGCGAATCTTTTCAATCGAAAAACCTAATTCGCCAAGCCAATTGCGGATGGCTTTAGGATGAAAGTCAAAATTTAATTTAACGAATTCAACAGGTTCAAGCGTAAATGGATTCCAATCTTGTCTTCTCAAAATAAATCTCAAAATAGATTTGAGGTTTAATTTATTTGCAAATTCCAAAATGAAGATTGCATTGGGCTGTAACACCTTGCGGATTTGGCTCAAGGCTTTGGGTGCATCTGCCATGTGATGTAAAACCCGAATCATAGTCGCTGAATCAAATATCCCCTTAAGAAAAGGGAGGCGATACACATCCGCCGCGACGTAAATATATTTATCAGATTTTCCTAATCGTTCTTGTGCTTGCGCCAATTGAGTCGTGGAATAATCTAGCACCACGATTCTTTCAAAGCCTGCATAACGTGGCGTGTTACGTCCAGCACCTGCGCCGAGTTCAAGCATTAACTTTCCATTTTTGGGAAGTAAATTTTTTAATGCAATCGCTTCGGCTTGGTCTTCATAGGCACGTCCGCCTTGCTCCCAAAACGCTTGCTGATAATCTGAACCTTCGTAATTACAAATAGGGGGATTGGTCATATTGTTAATTTGTAGGGGCGAGGTGACCTCGCCCCTACTTCTTATCTTCCTACTGCTTTATATGTAAAACCCATTTCTTTCATTCGATTGGGTTCGTAAATATTTCGTCCATCATAAATGATTGGCGATTTCAATAATGATTTGATTCGTTCAAGGTCAAGTTGCTTAAATTCATTCCATTCAGTGACGACCATCAAAGCGTCACAATCTTTTGCCATTGTATAAGAGTCATCAAACATTTGGACATTCGGCAAAATTGATTTTGCGACATTCATCGCCACGGGGTCATACGCGCGGACTTTTGCACCCGCCTCAATCAACGTGTTTGCAATATCAATTGCAGGAGCATCGCGCATATCGTCAGTATTGGGTTTGAATGCTAAACCAAGTAACCCAATTGTTTTTCCTTTTAGAGATTCACCAATCATTTTTTCAACATTCGTAACGGCAGTTTTTCTTCTTTCATAATTAATTTCCATTACGCTATTTAAGATTTGTGGATTCAAACCTTTTTCTTTCGCCATAAACGCTAACGCTTCAACATCTTTCGGGAAGCATGAGCCGCCCCATCCTAAGCCTGCATCTAAAAAGTGGCGACCGATTCGTGCATCATAACCCATGCCTGCGGCTACTTCTTTCACATCCGCGCCGACTCGTTCACATAAATCGGCAAGTTCGTTGATAAAGGAAATTTTTGTAGCAAGAAAAGCATTGCTGGCATACTTAATCATTTCAGCAGTTCGTAAATCAGTGATGACGATTGGCGCACGTAATGGCAAATGCAAATGAGCAACTTTGTTTGCGGCTTCTTTATCTAATGACCCGATGACAGTTCTATGCGGATTCATAAAATCGGCGATGGCTGAACCTTCACGCAAAAATTCTGGGCAAGACACCACTGCAAAATCAATCGGCTGGGGCTGAGCAGACTTTACAATGTCAGCAACCCAATCTCCCGTTCCGATTGGAACCGTTGATTTGTTAATCAAAACCAAAGGCGCCGACATATTCTCCGCAATTGATTTCGCCGCCGCTTCTACATATTTCAAATCAGCCGAGCCATCTTCACCAGAAGGTGTGCCAACGGCAATAAACGCATATTCTGCGCCATGCAAAGCATCTTTATATGAAGTTGTGAAATTAATTCTACCTGCGTTCACATTTCTTTTTACAAGTTCATCCAACCCTGGTTCATAAATTGGCATAATGCCTTTTTTGAGATTTGCAATTCGTTTTTCATCTACATCCAATGCAATCACTTTATTCCCCAAATCGGCAAAACAAGCCGCTGTCACCAAGCCGACGTATCCCACGCCGACAACACAAATTTGTTTCATGTTTCCTCTTTAATTAAAAATTTTCACTAATCATTTGTTTCGCGCAGATTAGTGAAGATTAGTGGATTAACTTATCTCTTCACCCAACGATTGACCGTTTCAACCAATTCCAACAAATCCATTGGCTTGGTAATAAATTCATCGCAACCAGAATCTACCGCGCGTTGCCTATCACCTGGCAACACATGAGCAGTGAGCGCAATTAACGGAATAGACGAAGTTTGTTTATTTTCTTTTATCAAACGCGTCGCCGTCCAACCGTCCATCTCAGGCATAGACAAATCCATCACAATCAAATCAGGTTTTTGTTTGGTTGCCGCATTCACGCCGTCACGCCCATTTACAGCCAAAAAAACTTCATACCCATTTTTTTCGAGAATGAAGCGCACCAGTTCATAAGTATCCATATTGTCTTCGACAATCAGGACGCGACCCTTGCTCATTCCTTAAATATACTACGTCTCACATCCATAAGCAATGAGTATAATCATTAAATGCGTATTCTTTTCGTTACAGATGCCCGCTCGCCAATTTCTCAAAATTGGATTAAACGTTTCATCAAACCTGAACATGAAATTTTTATCGCCTCAACTTTTGACTGTGAAATTGATTTTCCCGCGCGGCTGATGTTTACCCCCGTAGCCTTTTCTGCCGCGAAAAAGAAATCCTCAGCCCCATCCTCCGCCTCTTCGCTGACCTTGAACCTGCGTACTGCTCTTCGGCAGTGGTTTGGTCCCCTAACTATTCCTGCTTCCGCCAAAAAATTACGAAAATTTATTCAAGAGATAAAACCCGATTTAATTCACGCCATGCGGATTCCGTATGAAGGAATGTTAACAGCTTCTGCAATGAATGTAGGGGCGAGGTCATCTCGCCCAATTCCATTTATTGCCTCCGTCTGGGGCAATGACTTCACCCTGCACGCCCAATCTACACCTTTGATGAAATCCTATACAAAATTTGTTTTACAAAAAGTGGATGCCCTCCACGCCGACACAAATCGAGATATAAAACTTGCGCACGAGTTTGGTTTAGATAAAAATAAACCAACGCTTGTAACATCAGGCAATGGCGGAGTCCGAAGCGATATTTTTTATCCACCTGTTGAACCAGTAAAAAACCCCATCATCATCAACCCGCGTGGAGTCCGCCCGTATGTGCGCAATGATTCTTTTTTCAAAGCCATTCCACTTGTGTTAGCAAAATCTCCAGATGCAAAATTTATTTGCACATCCATGCAAAATGAACCACAAGCCATGAAATGGATTGAGGAATTAAATATTTTGCACGCGGTTGAGTTATTGCCCTCAATTGAGTATAAAAAAATGGGAGACTTGTTTCGCTCTGCACAAATCGTTGTTTCACCAAGCATTCACGATGGCACACCAAATTCATTGATTGAAGCCATGGCTTGCGGATGTTTCCCCGTCGCGGGTGATTTGGAATCAATCCGCGAATGGATTACACATGGACAAAACGGCTTGCTGTTTGATTCAAATGATGTGCAATCTATCGCCGATGCAATTACCCTCGGCTTAGAAAGAGAAGACCTGCGACGCGATGCCGCAGGTCTCAATGCAAATTTAATTTCTGCCAAAGCAGATTACGAAATGAATATGAAAAAGGTTGAAGAGTTTTATTATTCCGTAATGCGTAATGCGTAATGCGTGGTGGTGGTCGAGTAGACGGCGATGCTCTTTCGCCGTCGATCGAGACCACGCATTAAAATTCTCTCGGCGCTCTCAAACTCTCCAAACGATTTCTCAATTCAATGCGGCGTGAATCGGCAGAATGACGAATATCATCAATAAATCCTTGCCCACGTTGGCGGATTTGATTCCGCAAACTCTCACCAGATTCGGGGGCTAGCAATAATGCAATGACTGAGCCAACCAACGCCCCAACAAATGTGCCAATTAAAAATCCAAACATTCTTCGCATGGGTATTTCTCCTAAGTATTAATATGTCACCCTGAGCCGTTGGTCGAGTAGGACGAAGTCCGTATCGAGAACAAGCGAAG
>JAEURH010000041.1:0-307 GCA_016789365.1 Anaerolineales bacterium | reverse complement strand
TCTGAGATTATCAAAGAGATTCTTCGCCACAAAGAACAAGAGCGTGGCTCAGAATGACATGATAGTTTATTTCTGACAAATTTATTATAGATGAAAAATCAATTTTGTGTATAATACTCAAATTGCATGTATCGAAAGAACATGACAAAAAAATTTTATCAAACCGAAATCGCATGTACACAAAGGGGAGCAACATGCAAAGCGGACTCTACCACTTTCGGAGGGTACCATGTCTACTACAACTGTTTCCACAACCACGTCACAACGTAAAAAGGTGACCACTCTCACATTTCGTCAAAAAAAGGAA
>JAEURH010000040.1 GCA_016789365.1 Anaerolineales bacterium | reverse complement strand
AGTTCGCTTGTGATTTTAATTTCAAACACGAACGGGTCAATATAGATTTAGTTAGAATTTCAATAGAAGTTTATGAGCGGAAAATGAAAGGTAGATAGCAAACAGATAATGTATGGCTTGTGTACCTGTTTACTTGTCTACTTATTTACTTACCAAAACTTTGAATCAATTGATTGTATTGCTCAACAATTTCAGGCGTGGGGGCTTTGTCAAAGTTGAGGAAGACTTTGAAAGCGGAGTTACCACGTCGGTCGTAGAATTGAAAAGAAAGCGATTCGTGTTTATCTAAGTGACTTGGTTTTTTGAAAGCAAACACAGAAGCCAATTCCCAGCCACGAATGTGCATATCTAATGAATCAGTGCGGATGTTTAAGAAGCCGTCTTTGTTGAAAAATTTTCCAAATTGACCTGTGACTTCAATGGTGGTTGCACCATTGGAGACAATGACAGTTACTTTACCTAGTGCTTCAAAAGCGCGGATGATTTCTTCCCAACGAGAAGCATCGAGTTCGTAAGCATTGTCACCTTGTAAGGCGCGTAAAATTTCAACTTCTTGAATTTTTAATTGATGAGCCAACATCAAGGTCATTTGTGAACGGTCTTGGTTGTACGCCTCACGAATGGCTTGGGTTCTTTCTTCGGGTGTTAAATCTGGACTAAGATTTATTGATGTTTGAAACATTGATTTTTATTCTCCATTTATAGAATGGGCGGAGTATATGTCTCAAATCTATATAAATCTAGTAATGACTATAAAAATTGGATTAATGGTCTATGAAATGAGTTTTCAATGTGGTTGATGATTTTTTAATCATTAATCGTTTTACCACAGAGCCCACCGAGTACACGGAGATTCTTAATAGGACTTCTCTGTGTTCTTCGTGAACTCTGTGGTGAATATTAAGATGAAAAAATGTTTAAGGAATGTTCTGTATTGACGTATGCCTGCACGCGCACGCCGACTGGAAGAATGCGAGTGTGTTCGGTAAACGCATGTAAGATTTGACCAGAGTCTAATCGTAAGCGATACAGGTTGAACGGTCCGCGAAAGAAGCGTTCAATGATTAAGCTGTTGCCACTTCCGTCAATGTGAAAATCAATATCATCAGGTCGAAGCGCGATTTCCACTTGGGTTGAAAGTGGCAAATCTACTTGTTGTTTGATTAATCCAATTTCGGTTTGAATACCATCTCGCATCACTTTGCCTTTGAGAAAATCACTATCACCCATAAATTCGGCAACAAAGCGCGTGTTTGATTCATGAAAAATTTCTTGCGGGTTTCCAATTTGTTCTAACTGACCTTTTTGCAAGACGGCGAGTCTATCGCCCATATAAAGCGCTTCATCTTGGTCGTGGGTGACGAAAACAACTGTGGCTTGAATCGTTTTCAAAATGCGACGCACATGTTCACGGACTTCTGTTCTTAAATCTGCATCGAGACTGCTAAACGGTTCGTCCATTAAAACTAAAATTGGTTGTGGAGCAAGCGCACGCGCCAACGCCACACGTTGACGTTCTCCACCAGAAAGTTCATGTGGAAATCGTTTTGAAAAAGAAAGCAAACCAACCATATGAAGCATTTCGCCAACGATGGAGCGAATATCATTTTGATTTTTTCCACGCAAGCCAAAAGCCACGTTATCAAATACAGTCAGATGCGGAAAGAGAGCATGGTCTTGAAACACCATACCAATGCCACGTTTTTCTGGCGGAATAAAAACAGATTGGCTTGCAACTGTTTCCCCGTTTAATAAGATTGAACCTGAATCAGGTCTTTCCAGTCCAGCAATGAGGCGCAGGGTTGTTGTTTTGCCACATCCACTTGGACCCACCAACGCTAAAATTTCATTATTCTGTAATTCAAAAGAAATATTATTCACAGCCGAAAATTCTGAGCCATGAAATTTTTTAGAAAGGTTTTTTACTTGAAGAGTTGTCATTTGAAAATTATTTTATTTACTTAGCAATCTTAATTTTTATTCTGCACCCGCACGGGGATAAATCCCCATGCTACATATACAAAGTCCGTTCAAGCGGACTAGCCGACTGAAAGTCGGCTTGGTAAGCATAGCGTGGACGTTTACGTCCATGCGGGTAAGGTGTGGTTTGCATATCATCTAAAAATTTGTTCTCTGCGTAACAGAAAATATAATGGCAATGCCGAAATAAAAATCAAAACAAATGCGGCAGGGGCGGCTTGCACATAAAACCCATCGGTTGCCCATGCCCACACGCGCACAGCAAGTGTATCAAACCCAGCGGGGCGAAGCAATAATGTAGCAGGTAATTCTTTGAGCGAGGTTAAAAATACAAGTGACCCGCCTGCTAATAAACCCGGCAAAATTAACGGCAATGTGACTTGAAACATTGTCTGAATGGATGTACGCCCTAACGTGCGCGACGCTTCTTCTAACGTCGGGGATAGTTGTTTCAGCGCCGATTCACTTGACCTAACTGCTTGCGGCATGTGACGCAAAACATACGCCATCACTACAATCAATGGCGTGCCATATAAAAATGGAAGAAAACGATTCACAAGCAATACTAAACTCAATGCAATGACCACGCCAGGAATCGCATACCCGACCTGACAAATTCTTGAAATAATTTGTGATAAACGATTTGGATAACGAACTGCCAACAAAGCCACTGGAATAGATAATGTCACAGCAATCAAAGCCGCTAAGCCTGAACTCCACAAACTATTCCAAATATAACTTCCAAAACCTTGAGAGCCTGTATAAAAAACTTTTGATAATGTTTCAGGGTCAAGCAAGGCTTGCATACTCCAAATCAATAAAACAATGGCAGGGGTTAATAAACTAATTGAAACAACGCCTAAAACAATAAAGAAAGATGGTATCTTCCATTTGCCTAAATTAAATAAAGAAGCGGGCCTCCAATTGGATTCGACTTGTGTAAAACGGGCTTGCCCTTGCAAACGCAACTCGCTCCACAAAAACAAGATGGCTAATGCCACAAGAATGCCACTTAAAACAGAAGCAGATGAACGGTCATAGCGACCCGAAAGTTGGATAAAGATGGCGGAAGAAAAAGTTTCATATCGCAATAAAGCCACAGTGCCGTATTCTGCCAAAATATCTAATGCTACTAATAATGCACCAGCTGTTAACCCTGGACGCAACGCGGGTAACGTCACTTGAAATAATGTCTGCAATGGATTCCTTCCAAGTGTGCGTGCGGCTTCTTCTAATGAAGCATGTAACGAACGAAACGCGGCGGCGCTGAGTAAATAAACATACGGATACATAAAGAATGTCAGAATAAACGTTGCGCCCCAAAAACCAAACGGACTGGGTGTAAAAATTTCTTGACCAAAAAGATTTGCAAGAAACTGCGGCACATATCCGCCACGCGGACGAAGCATTGCTAAATGCACAATTGCCCCGATATAAGCAGGGATTGCTAACGGCATGGCTAATAACCAACGAAAAATTTTTCTAGCGGGCAAATCAGTTCGTTCGGTAAACCATGCCATGCTCACCCCAACGATTAATGCACCTGTTGTAACGGAAAACGTTAATAAAAGTGTATTGCCAAGCAATTTCCAAATGCGGGTTTGTAATAATCTTTGCCAATCTTCTGGGTTTGCCCCCACCGCACGGATGAAAATATAAATTAATGGTATCGCTACAAAAAGCGCAACGAGCCCTGCGGAAATCAATAACCGAGGGCTGATTGGGGTTGTTCTTATTTTGTGTAAGGAAAAATTACTTGTTGTTTGCAAATGATTTACCAAAAGTAAAACATTTTTACCACAGAGTTTGTTGAAAACAGACCGCCGACCACAGACAGCGGTCTGCCGTCTGCGGTCAAAGTTAACTTTTTAAAGATATTTTATGTATTCTGTTTTCTCTGTGGCTAAATCTTTACGGCAACCCAACTTGCTCAATCAAATCAAACGTCTTATCAAAATTTGCCGAGGCTTGCACCATATTCACATCCGCCAAGCGGAAGTTTGCCAACGGTTGCACGCCTTCTTTTAATGGCACACCCGCCAACAATGGATATTCATAATTTTGTTCGGCAAAAATTTTCTGCCCTTCTTCCGAAACAAGAAAATCTAAAAATGCTTGTGCCGTTTGAGTATGTTTCGCGCCATTTACCAACGCGGCAGAAGTAGCATTTACAATCAAACCAATTTCACCATCGGCTTGGTCAGGGTAAATCACACCTACATTACTACCTTCAGCCAACTGCAAATGATAATAATAATGATTCACCAAACCAATTTTGAATTCGCCCGCACCCACTGCTTTACGAACATCGGTATGCCCACCAAAAAAAGTGACATCATTTGCAATCAAGCCATTTAACCATTCAGCAGTTGCATCATCACCAAGCAATTGTTGCATTGCCGCAATCTGTGCTTGCATACCACCATTGGTCGAACCTGCCGCCGCAATTTGACCTTTCCACTTTGAATCGGTCAAATCAAAAATAGATGTCGGCAATTCATCTTCCGAAACCAAATCTTTGTTATAGATAATCACACGCGCGCGTAAAGTCAAACCTGTCCATAAATTATCTGCACCTACAAATTCAGCAGGGATATTCTCCACACCAACAGGCGCATACGGTTGAAAAATTCCTTGCACTGCCAACGATTGAATCGTAAACAATTCAGTCGTCACAAATACATCTGCTTGCGGGTTGGCTTGTTCTTCAATCAACGCATTTGCCAACTCACTATTTGAACCAGCCTTCAACAACACATTCACATTCGGATACTTCGCCCGAAACGCATCTACTACTGGTTGAAACAAAGGCTCAGACCGACCAGAATAAATCACCAAATCGCCTGATATTTCCGCTTCTTCCGTGCCGACAACTGATTCTGTTGCGGGGACATTTTCTTCACTGACAGCGGGTGAACCTCCGCAAGCACTCACTATCAATGCCAAAACCAGCATAGAAACCAAAACAAATTTCTTACTAAACATTTAGACTCCTCAAGATTGAATTTATACAGCGCGTAGTATAATTTCGCCGCTAGTGATAATCTAGATATTTGTATTAAATTTTATTTATATTAATGAAGAAAAGGTTTTCAACCTAGTTGAAACTTTTTGGAGCAAAAGTAAGTTTATGACCGTCAGCCCCGCCATGCAAAGATACGCGGCAGAAATCTACCGCCTGCAACAAGATTATGAACAGGTGCCGCTTTCGCTTTTAAGCGAGCATGTGGATGCCTCAGCCCAAGCCATTTCTACAATGGTCAAACGCCTCAATAAAAATGGATTCCTGACTCATGAACCTTACAAAGGCGTGCGCCTAACATCTGATGGCGAAAAAATCGCCATGCCTTCATTACGCCGTCACCGTTTAACAGAAGTATTTTTAGTTAAAGTTATGAAATATGATTGGGCATCTGCTCACGAATTATCTGATGTATTTGAACGTGGCGTAAATGATGAACTTGAAGACCGCATGGATGAACTTGCAGGTCATCCCACACGTTGCCCGCACGGAGAACCCATTCCGTCGAAAACAGGAATCATGCCACAAGTCAAAGATGAACCGTTAGTCAATGTCCCATCTGGTTCAGAATGTATCGTCAGCCGAGTCCGCACACATGATTCAGATAAATTAAGATACATCGCAGAAATTGGTTTAGTGCCAGGCAAACCATTTCATTTACTAAGTTGTGCGCCATTCAAAGGTCCACTTCGACTCGAAATGAAACCACATGACCATATTATTGGTTATGAATTATCACAATCACTTTGGGTGGAAGTAATAAAAAAAGGCGAAGGGAATAAACTTCCGCCTTTGAAAACCCCACTAAAATAAAATTTTCACTGGTATCGAATATATTTTTATGTTAAACTGAAAGTGCTTTCATACGGCTTTCAGAAAATGACCCCTACTAAAAAAACTCCCACCATTTACGATGTTGCTAAATTATCAGGTGTAAGCATTGCCACCATTTCGCGTGTGTTAAATTCGCCAGATAAAGTGAATGCTGAAACGCATAAAAAAGTGATGACCGCCATAGACCGTTTGGGGTTTGTACCAAAAGCGGAAGCACGCGCACGGGCTATGCAAGGTACAGGGCGGATTGGTGTATTAACTCCATTTTTTACGGCACCTTCTTTTGTGCAACGCTTACGCGGGGTTGCCGCTTCATTATCCAAAGCAAATTATGAATTGGTGATTTATCCTGTTGATTCATTAGACCATTTACAAGGTCATCTTTCTTCCATTCCATTAATGAAAAATGTAGATGGGTTAATTATCATGTCTTTGGCAATTGAAGATATTGATGCAAAACGCTTGTCCGCAAGTGGTATGGAAACAGTGCTTATTGAATATAAGCACCGAGGTATGAATAGCATTCTTATTGACGATGAACATGGTGGCAATTTGGTAGCAGAATACTTAATCCAAAAAGGTCATAAAACATTTGCTTTCTTAGGCGATATTGAACCGCCAGAAAAGTTTTCAATTCACCCCGTCCGTTCGCGACTAAAAGGCTATAAACAAACTTTGCAAGACGCTGGTTTCTCTTTGCCAAAATCTAACATTCACTCGGCGCCATACACGCAAAAAGAATCAAGAGAAGCGGCTTTTGAAATTCTTCAACTGCCAAAGCCGCCAACCGCTATCTTTGCCGCATCTGATTTTCAAGCATTGGCTGTGATGAAAATAGCGCGTCAATTAGGGATTAAGATTCCAGATGATATGGCAGTGGTCGGCTTTGATGATATTGATGTTGCTGAGCATGTAGATTTAACTACCATTAGCCAACACTTGGATGAATCAGGTAGGTTAGCGGCTGAGGTTTTATTGTCTCGTATTAATGAAGGTGGGCGACCATTACAGCATGTTAACTTGCCACTTAATTTAATTGAACGAGCAACGGCTTAGTTTGTGCGTTTTTTCTCAATAAATAAAAATTGCTCTTAAAAAATGATTGACTTAAAAAAGAGTTGTGCTATACTGTTTTTATGAAAGTGCTTTCATAAAAACGCTTTCAAGTTTTGGTCAATTCGTGCAAACTCAACTTTGTAAGGAGGTGCCTCTTCAAAATTGACTGTCCCCCTTTTCCCTACAATTCGCGTAACTGTAAAATTTTTAGATTCTCAAGGAGAGAAGAATGAAAAAGACTTTTTGGCAACTATTTGCCTTATTGTTAATAGCCTCTATGCTTTTGGCGGCATGTGGTGGCGCGGCTACACAAGCCCCTGCTCAAACTGAAGCACCTGCGGCAACTGAAGCCGCAACCGATGCGCCCGCCCCAGCAGGCGTGGAAGCCTTGCCACAAGGACAAGAATTAGCCAATGCCTATGCTGGTGAATACAGTGGAACTGTGGTTACTATGTCTGGTCCTTTCACTGATGCCGACGCTGTGATTTTTGAAGAGTCGATTAAGTCGTTTGAAGAGGCGACCGGGATTGACATTCAGTACGCAGGCTCAAAGGAGTTTGAAGCGTCTATCCGTGTGGCTGTTGAAGGCGGCACTGTGACTGACATCGTGGACTTCCCTCAACCTGGTTTGCTCGCTTCTTTCGTAGCCCAAGGCAAAGCGATTGATGTCAGCACTGTTATTAACCCCGACTGGTTGGCTGAAAACTACATTGAATCATGGCTTCAAATGGGAACGATGGAAGGTCCAGATGGTCCAATCATGGCTGGTATTTGGGCGCGTGCAAATGGTAAATCCTTTGTGTTCTATCCGAAAGCCGCGTTTGATGCCGCTGGTTACACCGTCCCAGAAACTTGGGAAGAGATGATGGAACTGACTGCTCAAATTGCCTCAGATGGTGATACACCGTGGTGTATCGGTATTGAATCTGGTGCGGCTACCGGCTGGACGATGACCGACTGGCTTGAAGAAACCATGCTTCGCACTACATCATTAGAAAATTATGATGCTTGGGTGGCTGGTGAACTCAAATTTGATTCTCCCGAAGTACGCAACGCCTTGAAATATGTAACCGATATTTGGTTCAATGATGCGTATGTGTACGGCGGACGTAAATCAATCCCTGCTACTTTCTTTGGGGATGCCCCTGCACCTATGTTTGACAATCCACCGAAATGCTGGTTCCACCGCCAAGGTAACTTTATTACTTCCTTCTTCCCAGAAGGTTTAAACCCTGGTGTAGATTATGACTTCTTTTATCTGCCACCAATTGACCCAGCCTACGGCAAACCTGTTTTGGGTGCTGGCGATATTTATGCCATGTTCAATGACCGCCCAGAAGTTCGCGCAGTGATGCAATACTTCTCCACTGGTGAATCTTTGAGAGGTTGGATTGAGGCTGGTGGTGCAATTTCACCGCATAACGATTCAGATTTGGATTGGTATGGCGACCCTGTAACTCGTAAGGTTGCTGAAGTGCTGAAGAATGCAAGTTCCTTCCGCTTCGATGGTTCAGATTTGATGCCTGGCGCCGTTGGTGCTGGCTCTTTCTGGAAGTCAATGACGGATTACGTCAGTGGTTCGATTGATGAAGATACTGCTCTTCAACAAATTGATGCCTCTTGGCCCAAATAACGTTTGAGTAAAACAAAGAGACTTCGGGAGTGTTGAAATTACTAAGAGACTCCCGAAGTCTCAACCTTTTCAGGAGAGTGTATCCATGAAAAATTCTAAAGCCCTGCAGTTTGTTTTAGCCATTGGCACGATGCTCCTCACCTTATTCCTGTTGCAAAGAGGGTTTATATTCTTGCGCGATGCGGCAGTTTCAAAAATTGTGATTGTAGTGTTTGCGATTCTTTGGGGGGTAGGCGGGGTTGCCGCACTATATACGGTTGCGAATTGGATTGTGGAATTACTCCCAACGGATTGGGTGCCTCGTATTCAACCGATTGTATTTGTTGGACCTGGGCTGGCTTTGTTATTTTGGTTTTTGGCTATTCCAGTATTTCGTACTTTGGTCTTAAGTTTTCGCGGACCAAATGGGCAAGGGTTTGATGGCATTGATAATTACATCTTTGCTTTTACCGACCGCATTATGCTTGAAACCTTCCGCAATAATTTGTTGTGGATGGTCTTCGGAACCTTATTCTGCGTCGGGCTAGGATTAATTATCGCTGTGCTGGCAGACCGAAGCAAGTATGAAGCGATTTATAAAGCAATTATTTTTATGCCTATGGCAATCTCGTTTGTAGGGGCGGGCGTTATCTGGAAATTCGTTTACACCTACAAAGGTGAAGGCTCTGGCATTTCAGAAATCGGTTTACTGAATGCAATTGTGCTGGCATTTGGTGGTCAGTCACAGCCGTGGTTATTGATACCGCCATGGAATAACTTTTTCTTAATTGCCATTATGGTGTGGTTACAAACTGGCTTTGCAATGGTGATTCTTTCTTCTGCCATTAAAGGCATTCCAGCAGAGATGATGGAAGCCTCGCGCATTGATGGAGCAAATGAGTTTCAAATCTTTTTTAGAATTATTATCCCTTCGATTCAAGGGACTTTAATTACAGTCACTACTACGATTGTAATTTTTAGTTTGAAATTATTTGATGTGGTGCGCGTGATGACGGGTGGCAATAATGGCACAAACGTTATTGCGAATGAATTTTATCTACAACGCTTCACTTACGGGGATGCGGGTCAAGCCTCTGCCATTGCTGTGATTCTTTTATTGGCAGTTGTGCCTGTGATGATTTACAACCTGAGACAATTCAGAGAAAGCAGAGCATTCTAATGAACGCAAAAAAACCAAGCCTTGACCGCCAAAAGAAACTCTCTAATTTCTTTGTAAACTTCGTATTGATTGTGATTTGCCTGATTTGGATTGTGCCGACTTTAGGTGTGTTTATCACTTCTTTTCGTAATAGTCAAAATATCTTTAAAAGTGGTTGGTGGACAATTCTTCCACATAGAGAATATGTAAAAACAGAAGAAATTAAACTAGCAGACAACGTAGATGTTGATGGACCCATTACAGTTAATGGCGTTACCCGCACGTTTGAAGAATGGCGTGCTGGTGTGCTAATGCCCGATGGTACGCAATTAATTTGGTTTGGTAATAAACGCACTCGCCAAATTGACGTGCAAACTCTTGAATGGAAGTGGTTTGAAACAGACTTGTCGCTTGAAAATTATACGAACGTACTCTCAGGCAAAGAGATACGCTTCAAAGATGGTAGTGGAAATGAAATTGTGCGCCAAGGCAATAACTTAAGTACAGCCTTTCTGAATTCGATTGCAGTTGCAGTGCCAGCAACGATTATCCCAATTTTGATTGCGGCTTTCGCCGCCTATGGTTTCGCTTGGATGAACTTCCCCGGCAGAAAATTTTTGTTCACCCTTGTTGTGGCGTTGCTGGTTGTGCCGTTACAAATTGCATTGGTTCCAATTTTGCAAGATTATACAAAGTTAGGCATTAATGGGACATTTTTAGGAATTTGGCTGGCGCACGCTGGCTTTGGTTTGCCGTTGGCAATTTATTTGCTTTTCAATTACATCAATCAATTACCACGTGATATTTTAGAATCGGCGTTTATTGACGGTGCATCACACTTCACAATTTTCACGAATTTAATTTTGCCGCTTTCTATTCCCGCCTTAGCATCGTTTGCGATTTTCCAATTCCTGTGGGTGTGGAATGATTATCTGGTTGGGTTAATTTTTCTTGGTGACCAAAACCGTGTATTGACCATGGCACTCGCTGCAATTGTTGGTGAAAAAGGGCAGGATTGGCATTTGCTGACGGCTGGTGCATTTATCAGCATGATTCTTCCGTTAACTGTGTTTTTTGCTTTGCAAAGATTCTTTGTGCGTGGTTTGTTGGCAGGTTCGGTTAAGGGATAAGAAATTAAACAATAAGGACACGAAGTACACAAAGGTTTTATAACTGAATGAAAAAATTCGTGTAAATCCGCGAAATTCGTGGCAAAAAATTAAACCGCCAAGCATAAAAAACTTGGCGGTTCTCATAAAGGATACTTTACGCAGTGGAATATAAATTTCCTGAAAACTTTTTATGGGGCGTTGCCGCCTCTGCTTATCAAATTGAAGGGGCATACAATGAAGACGGCAAAGGCGAAAGCATTTGGGATAGATTCACCCGTTGGCAAGCTCATATATTAAACGGAGATAATGGGGATACCGCTTGCAATCATTATCATTTATATAAAGAAGATGTTGCACTTTTAAAATCACTAAGCATTCCTTGTTATGGATTCACAATTGCATGGACGCGCATTTTGCCGAATGGGATTGGCGAAATAAATCAAAAAGGTTTAGATTTTTATTCCAAACTTGTAGATGAAATGCTCGCGGCAGGTGTGCAACCCAAAGCCACTTTGTTTCATTGGGATTTGCCACAAGCATTACAAGATAAAGGCGGATGGGCGAATCGTGATACTGCCAATTATTTTGCTGATTATGCTCGCATCGTCTATGACCGTCTGGCTGACCGCGTGACCATGTGGGCGACTCATAACGAACCCTGGGTTGCCGCGTTTTTGGGCTATGGAAATGGACTCCATGCGCCGGGAATATGTGATTACACACAAGCTTATCAAGCCGCACATCATTTATTGTTGGCACATGCCCAGGCTGTGCAAGTGTTTCGTCAGGAAAATCACAAAGGAAAGATTGGGTTAATACTCAACTTGAATGGTCTCGTACCAGCCTCCCCCTCAGAAGAAGATGCGTTAGCCACTCAACGAGTGCATGATGAAACTCATGCTTTATTTTTAGACCCAGTTTTCAAAGGAACATATCCGCAAAAATTATTTGATTATATTGGTGTGCATCAACCCAAAGTGCAAGCCGATGATTTGAATTTGATTCACAACTCAATTGATTTTCTTGGATTGAATCATTACAACACTGATTTGGTTTCATTTGATATTTTTGGCGGATTAAATAAAGCGAGTTTAACGCCGTATTCATCGGCAGGTTGGGGACGAACCGAAATGAATTGGGGCATTTCACCGAATGGCATCAAAAATGAAATCATGTATCTCAAAGAAAATTATGGCAACCCAACGATTTATATTACAGAGAATGGTTGTGCCATGCCTGATGCACCCGATGAAAATGAATTTGTAAAAGATTTTGACCGTATTCGATTTTTACAAGCACATATTCAAGCAGTGCATGAAGCCATGCAAGCAGGTGCAAATGTAAAAGGTTATTTTGTGTGGAGCATTTTCGATAATTTTGAATGGGAACGCGGTTATACCGAACGCTTTGGCTTAGTGCGAGTTAACTATAAAACTTTTAAGCGCACACCGAAACAAAGTGCTTATTGGTATCAAACTGTGATTAAACAAAACGCGATTGTGATTTAAGTATGAATAAAAATCTTTGGTACAAAAATGCAGTCTTTTATCAAATCTCTGTGCGTTCGTTTAAAGATAGCAATGGTGATGGACGTGGAGATTTACGCGGCATTCTCGAAAAATTAGATTATTTGCAAACACTCGGGGTGAATTGCATTTGGCTGATGCCAATTTATCCATCACCATTAAATGATGATGGTTATGATATTGCAGATTATTACAAAATAGATGAAGCCTATGGTTCATTGGATGATTTGAAAGAATTAATAAAATCTGCACATGAGCATAACATTCGCATCGTCATGGACTTGGTACTGAATCATACATCCGACGCACATCCTTGGTTTCAACAATCTCGTTCAAGTAAAGATTCACCCTATCGTGATTATTATGTTTGGAGTGACTCGAACGAAAAATATAAAGATGCCCGTATTATCTTTGTAGATACTGAAACATCCAATTGGGCATGGGATGAAAAGGCAAAGCAATATTATTGGCACCGCTTTTATTCTTCACAACCTGACTTAAATTTTGACAATCCTAAAGTACAAGAAGAGATGTTAAGTGTAGCCCGCTTCTGGCTTGACCTGGGGATTGATGGCTTTCGTGCGGATGCTGTTCCTTATCTTTTTGAACGTGAAGGTACAAATTGCGAAAACTTACCAGAGACTCACGCCTACTTAAAAAAACTTCGTAAATTTATTGATGACAATTATCCGGGGCGCATTTTGTTATGTGAAGCAAATCAATGGCCCGAAGATGTACGCCCATACTTTGGTGATGGCGATGAATTTAATATGGGCTTTCATTTTCCCGTCATGCCGCGTATTTACATGGCGCTAAAAAAAGAAAACTTTATAGATATTAAAGAAATTATGCAACGCACGCCGCCGATTCCTGAAAATTGTCAGTGGTGCACGTTTTTAAGAAACCATGATGAATTGACATTAGAAATGGTCACACCTGAAGAACGAAAATGGATGTGGGAACAATATGCCCCAGACCCGCGCATGAAAAGTAATTTAGGCATTCGGCGTAGGTTGGCGCCATTGTTAGATAATCATCGCCGTAAAATCGAATTAGCAAATTCATTGTTATTTACTCTGCCCGGCTCGCCCATCATTTATTATGGTGATGAGATTGGTATGGGAGAGAATTTAGATTTACCCGATAGAAACGGCGTGCGAACCCCCATGCAATGGGATAATTCACCCAATGCAGGTTTTACATCTGGTAAAACAACTTCGGAATTTGTAAAAGGCGAATTAAGTTATGAGTATGTCAACGTCGCCAGCCAAATGAATGACCCTGATTCGCTTTTCAATTCCATGAAACGCATGATTGCCGTTCGCAGAAAACATGATGCCTTTGGGAGCAGTAGCATGGAATGGATAGATACAGGAAATTCTGCTGTGGCTGTGTATATCCGTGAATATGAAGATGACACGATGTTGATTTTGAATAACTTAAGCGGTTCTGTGCAAACATTAAAATTGCCTGCTGAATATCAAAAATCATACATTGATTTGTTTGCAGGTGATTCTCATATATTCAATGAAGAATTAACTTTGCAGCCGTATGCGTATCTTTGGTTGCAGATGGAGAAATAAATATTTGGCTGTGTCATGCTGAGCGTAGCGAAGCATCTCTACCATTACCATAGAGGCTCTTCACATTCGCTCAGGGTGACATGACATGGAATTAATTATTATATGCAAAATAATCATGTATTCGGCAGTATTGAAGGTGGCGGCACAAAATTTATTTGTGCTATTGGCACATCTCAAAACATCATAGCAGAAACACGCATCCCAACCACAACACCTGACGAAACAATGAGTCAAGTCGTTGCATTTTTCAAAGAGCAAGAAAAAAATGTAGGCAAACTTTCTGCAATTGGTTTTGCATGTTTTGGTCCATTAAATCCAGATATTAACTCTAAACAATATGGTTATATTTTGCCAACACCAAAACCAAATTGGTCAAATTCAAATGTAGTGGGCATGTTGAAAAATCAATTCAATATTCCAATTGGTTTTGATACAGATGTCAATGGCGCAGCATTAGGCGAATGGCGTTGGGGCAAAGCACAAGGTTTGCATACATTTATTTATCTCACCGTTGGCACAGGCATTGGTGGCGGTGTGGTTGCCGAAGGAAAATTATTGCACGGCTTACTTCATCCCGAAATGGGTCACATCCCTGTAAAACATAATGTAGAAAAAGATTTTTTTGAAGGTGTATGCCCATTTCATAAAGATTGCTTTGAAGGTTTGGCTTCTGGTGTGGCAATAGAAAAAAGATGGGGTGTTCGTGGTAGCACACTAGATGAAAATCACCCAGCATGGGATTTAGAAGCCGATTACATCGCTCAAGCCTTAGCCAGCTATTCATATATGATTTCACCCCAACGCATCATTCTTGGGGGGGGAATTGGTTCTCTCCATCATCTTTTATCTAAAATCCAAGCAAAGACCAAAACCCTTATCAATGGATATATTCAATCACCAATGATTCTTGAAAATATAGAATCATATATTGTGCACCCGGGTTTGGGGAATCGTTCTGGAATATTAGGTGGAATGGCTTTGGCTGAAATGGCTTTGCAGAAAAATGATTGAATCAAATCAACTTGAACACGAGGCGCAAAAAACTCTAAAAAGAATTTTGCCACGCCTTGAAGATACATTACAAAAAGAAATTGCAAAAGAAAAAAACTGGGATGAGTTTAAGAAACGTTTGCAAAAAAACTTCTTAGCATTATTTAAGTTATATGCTGAACTATACAGTGACCAGTATGATTTCTTTTATCATCTCGAAGATTTAATTATCAGCATTGCAAAATCTTGGCTCAATAGAAATGATGATTTAAGAAAGTTAGACAAAACGCGAGAAAAAAATCCGCTTTGGTTTCAATCCAACAAAATGATTGGCGGCGTGTGTTATGTGGATTTGTATGCAAAAAATCTCAAAGGCATTAAATCTAAAATTCCATATTTCAACGAGTTGGGATTAACCTATTTGCATCTCATGCCGTTGTTCAATTCACCAAAAGATGAAAACGATGGCGGTTATGCCGTCAGTAGTTATCGAGAAGTAAATCCAAGTTTGGGGACGATGAAAGAATTGGCTTCATTAGCAAGTGATTTACGAAAAGCAAATATCAGTTTGGCAGTGGATTTAGTTTTCAATCACACATCCGATGAGCATATATGGGCACAGAAAGCAAAAGGAGGCGATGAAGAGTTTATGGATTTTTATCGCATCTTCCCTGATAGAACCATGCCTGATGCCTACGAAAAAACTTTGAGAGAAATATTTCCAGATGGCGACCATGCTGGCTCATTCTCTCCCCTCTCCCTTAAAGGGAGAGGGGCTGGGGGTGAGGGTCATTGGGTGTGGACAACTTTCCATTCCTATCAATGGGATTTGAATTATGCCAATCCATCTGTTTTCAATCGTATGGCAGAAGAAATGTTGTTTCTTGCAAATCAAGGAGTTGAAATATTAAGACTCGATGCAGTTGCATTTATTTGGAAAGAGTTGGGGACGAATTGTGAAAACCTACCGAAAGCGCATACATTGATTCAAGCCTTTAATGCAGTGACGCGAATTGCATCGCCTGCATTGATTTTTAAGTCGGAAGCGATTGTGCATCCTGATGATGTAGTGAAATATATTTCGCCGCGTGAATGCCAAACTTCTTATAACCCGTTGTTGATGGCTTTGTTGTGGAATTCGTTGGCAACGAGAAAAGTTCGTTTGCTTTCACAAGCGTTAGAAAAAAGATTTAAGATTCATCCTGAAACGGCTTGGGTAAATTATGTGCGCGTGCATGATGATATTGGCTGGACGTTTTCAGATGAAGATGCCGCTGGGCTTGGAATCAATGGTTATGACCATCGTAAATTTTTGAATGAATTTTATCGCGGACGTTTTGACGGAAGTTTTGCACGCGGTTTGCCGTTTCAAGAAAATCTAATCACAGGTGATTGTAGAATCAGCGGCACCTGTGCCTCATTAGCAGGCTTGGAAAAAGCATTGCATGAAGAAGGTGAAACAGAAATTGAATTAGCGATTCGCAGAATTTTATTGATTCATGGAATCATTTTATTTGCGGGTGGCATTCCATTAATTTATTTGGGTGATGAAATAGGCACATTGAATGATTATAGTTATTTAGAAAACCCTGCACATGCCAGAGATAGTCGTTGGGTGCATCGTCCACAAGCGGATTGGAAGAAGTATGAAAAAAGAAAAGATTCACATACCATTGAAGGTAGAGTCTTTCAGGGTTTGCAAGAGTTAATTAATTTAAGAAAAAAACATGATACCTTTGCAGGCGGTGACTTGGAAATTATCTACACCGGAAATGAACATGTGCTTGGGTTTGTGAGAAGGTATAAAGGTAAGGAAGTTGTGGTGCTGGCGAATTTTTCGGAAAGTCCGCAGGTGGTTTCTTCAAGTTTGATTCAAGGTAAAAAGATTTTGTATGGGGATGGTCAAGAAACAATTGATGCTTTAGGGATTGTTTTGTTTCAGTAGGGGCGAGGTCATCTCGCCCCTACGTTTTATTTCACAATCTTCCTTAAAACCTCACCCAACTTTTCAATCTCTTCAATTGTGTTGTAATGCGCCGCACCGACTCGTACCATACCGCCTTTATCATCTAAGCCGAGTCTTTCAACAACATTCAAAGCGTAATAATGACCATCCCACACATAGATATTTTCTTTGGCTAATTCCTCTGCAATTTTGCGTGGAGGAATATCTTTGATGCGAAATGAAAATGTCGCCACGCGGTCATCCAAACGGCGTGAGTCGGTGAGTCCATAAATTTGAAGGTTTGGAATCTGCTCCAACGTAGAAAGTAAGGCACGACTCAATTCATATTCATAAGCGCGGATAGCGGTCATCGCTTTTTTCAATTCCAATCCACGACCTGTATATCCTTCTTCTTGTAATCCTTCTATATATTTCGCACCAAATTCTTTTGAAATCCATTCAAAATATTCGATTGTGCCTAATACGCCGGCAATACCTTCATGGTTTTGTGTGCCAGTTTCAAACTTGCCGGGTAATAAGTTTGTAGCAGGGCGAACTTTATATGCAAATAATTTTTCGAGCAATTCTTTTTTGCCATATAAAATGCCCACATGCGGACCAAAAAATTTATACGCTGATGAAACCAAATAATCGGGTTCAAGTTTTTGCACATCAATTGGTCCGTGAGGCGCGTATTGAACAGCATCCACATATACTTGTGTGCCAGCATCATGTGCCATTTTGATAATTTTAGAAACAGGATTCACTGTTCCTAAAGAGTTGGCGGCATAACCCACTGCTAATAATTTTGGTTTTCTATCCAATGCTTTTTGCAAATCATCTAATTTCAATGTGCCATCTTCTACATCAAAATCAATCCAATTAATTTTTACACCTTTATCTTGTGCGGCTAACACCCATGGAGTGACATTTGCGTCATGGTCTAGTCTAGTCAATACAATTTCATCGCCTTCTTTCCACTCGCGCGAAATTGACCTGCTCAAATATAAAGTCAGCGTGGTCATGTTATTGCCAAAGATAATTTCTTCAGATGATGAAGCGTTGTAAAAATCTTTCATTGCCTCATGTGCTTCATGCAACACTTCATCTGATTTAACACTCGTTTCAAACGCGCCTTCGTGATTGGCATTGCTTTCGATTAAATATTTATTGATTCGGTCAAGGCTGTGTTGCGCAATTTGTGTCCCGCCCGGGTTATCAAAAAATATGGCATCTTTTTTCAACGCAGGAAATTGCTTACGAATGGCATCAATATTCAAAGACATGCAAAAACTCCTCAAATAAAAATCTAATGTTTAGATGTTATATTAATATTGTACCGTAGAGAAAGGAGAAACCATGTTTGAAAGAATCCTCTTGGCAGTGGACGGCTCTGAACACGCTCTACATGCAACCAAAAAAGCGGCAGAATTAGCGCGGGTGATGAAGCCAAAAGAATTGCGCGTTGTGGTTGTTTATGACCCAATCCCAATGTATTTAGGTGAGCCAAATATGCAAGTGGCTATCACCGCTCGCAAAGGCGAAGCCGAACGAATCATCGAAAATGCAATTCAAGAAATTGGCGAAGTGCCTTGCGAAGTTCACAGTGGCATACTTGAAGGCGAGCCAGCCGAAGCCATCATCGAAGTTGCCAACACCAGAAAAAGCGACCTCATTATCATGGGTTCACGTGGCTTAGGCAGGTTAGCAGGTTTGGTATTAGGTAGCACGAGTCAAAAAGTAGTGGCTCACGCGCCTTGCCCAGTTTTGATTGTGCGATAAATTAAAGTGACAGTCGCCTTAAAGGTGACTGTCACTTTTTGCTAACGCTTCGGCTTTTGCAAACTCTTCGGGCGTGTTCACATTCCAAAAACATAAGCCCGAAGGGTCAATGCTTTTCATTTCATCGTCCGAAACATCTCTCACTTTTACTTTTCCAAACCATGCAATCGCTTTCCATAAATCTTTTTGGATGGCATCTTCAATCGCGGGCAAACAAGTTTCTTTGCGATATAAAGCATGAAGCGGTTCATAGCCGCCACTCTTTTGAGACTCTTCAGATTTGATTCTTGGAATAACAACATCCGCTTCTTCTTCGACCATCAACCTGTGTGCTGTTTCAAAAAACATTGGATTTGCGAACGGCATATCACACGCCACGACTCCTACGAATGGATGACTCGCCGAAGAGATAGCAGTTAAAAGTCCGCCTAAGGCACCGCGACCAGTTATCAGGTCAGGTACGAGGCGCGTTTGTAGAAATGAATAATTGTCAGGTTGGTTGGTGGTCACTATCATTTCGTCAGCAATGGGGTTGAGTCTTTCCATCACGCGTTGAATTAATGGCTTGCCGAGAAATGGTTTGAGGGCTTTATCTTCGCCCATGCGGGAGGACATTCCGCCGGCTTGAATGACAATGGTTAACATGAGGGTATTATAAATGGGGAAAACGGAAAAACCCTACTGTAGTATGGTTTTGAGTGGTTATGTTTCCAGTAAATTAGGGTGTATAATGCCAAAACATTTTGCGTGGCAAAGTGAAACCTATTTTCTATCGGAGGAGAACCGTATGAAACAAAAGTTATCTGTTTTACTCTCGTTGCTAGTGTTAGCAAGCATGGTACTAGCCGCTTGTGGCGGCGGTGGTGCTAGCTCAGCATCGGGACCAATTCCATTCCCAGAAGGAGGCAAATCAGTTACTGGTGCTTATGACCAAGAACCAGATGCCGTTGTGCCTTACTTCACCCAAATGTCATTTGCAATTTGGGTTACCCAATTAACCTTAGTTGGTTTGGGCGAATGGGATGACCAAGGCAACTTCGTGCCTGAATTAGCAGTTGAAGTTCCGACTGCTGAAAACGGTGGCGTGTCTGCTGATGGTTTAACCATCACCTGGAAATTGCGCGAAGGCTTATTGTGGTCTGATGGTACACCACTCACTTCAGCAGATGTGAAGTTTACTTGGGAAATGGTGATGGACCCTGGTAATGCAGTCACATCCCGCACCGGTTATGACAAAATCGAAAGCATTGAAACCCCTGATGATACGACCGTTGTTATCAAGTTCTCTGCGTTGTACCCACCTTGGCCCACCTTGTTTACCCAAGGTCCAAACAACGGTGGCGGTATCGTGCCTAAGCACATGCTTGAAGGCAAGACTGCCCTTGAAAGCGACCCCTTCATCCGTATGCCTACGGTTGCTTCTGGTCCATTCGTGATTACTGAATGGATTCCTGGCGATTACATGACCTTGCTCCCCAACCCGAACTACTATAAAGGTCGCGCCAAACTTGACCGTGTCCAAATTCGCTTTGTGGCTGATTCTGCCGCCGCTCTTGCCGCGCTTCAAACTGGTGATATTGACTGGTACCCCAACTTCTCTGAAGGCGACATTGAAACCCTCAAAGGTCTTGAACCCAATGTCAAACTAACCGTGATTCCTGGTGTAGATTTTGAACACTACTTCTTCAATCTTGGTCGTGTAGATGGTGTGGATGGTCGCGGTAAAGCCGATAATGAAGGTTTCTGCCCATTCAAAGATGTACGCGTGCGCAAAGCCATTACGCTCGGCATTAATCGCCAAGCAGTTGTAGATTCCTTGCTCAGCGGTTATACCACTGTGCCTGTCAGCCAATGGCCCAATAGCAGTTGGACGAATGACAGCCTCGTAGTTGATGCTTATGACCCAGATGCCGCCGCCGCCTTACTCGATGAAGCCGGCTACACTGTTGGTGATGATGGTATTCGCGTTGGTGACTGTAATGGTGAACAAGTTCGCCTTTCCTTCAACTTTGAAACCACCACTGCCCCAATTCGTATCAGCATTGCAACTGCCGCCCAAGCCGACCTTGCCAAGATTGGTGTTGAATTCACCCCAATTCACACACCTGCTGGTACATTCTTCGGCCAATATGTAGATGGCGGTCCGTTGACCACCGGTAAATATGATATGGGTGGTTACACCACTGGCTTCTACCCAGACCCATATACCGACAACTACTCCTGCGAAAACATTCCAAACGCTGCGTCCCCCACTGGTAATAACTGGTATCACAACTGTGACCCATTCCTCTCAGACCTGATGGATACCATGCTTGATACGGTTGACCCAGCCGAACGCAAAGCCATCCTTGATGAAGCCCAAGCCTACATTGCTGAACAATATTATGTCATCATGATGTATGCTCGCGGTAACGTATATGGCTCCACCCCACGCTTCCAATTCGGTCCTGTTGGTCCTGAAAGTGACATCAACTGGAACTCAGAATTATGGGATGTTACTGAATAATCGTACTTTAAGTTAAAAGTTCCATGCTCAAAAACGAGAGGCAGGGGAAACCCTGCCTCTCCGTCTACTATAAATTTGTTCGGAGGTAGTGAAATGTGGTCTTATCTTGTGCGGCGTATTTTTCAAGCACTTTTTACATTATTAATTATTACCGTTTTGTGTTTTCTGTTAACACGTTTTTCCGGGGACCCACTAGCACAATACGCTACCAACCCGCGCATGAGTGCGGCAGATAAAGAAGCCCTCATAGAGCGGCTTGGGTTAAATGACCCATTACATGTTCAATATTTCAAATGGTTAGGGTTGGCAGTGCAAGGTAATTTAGGTAATTCTTTCTTTGCCAAACAACCCGTCTCTGAAATGATAATGCAACGCCTACCGAACACATTAATCCTTATGCTCACTGCTGAGTTTTTCACCATCCTGTTTGCGCTAATACTTGGCATTATCTCTGCTGTAAAACAATATTCATTTATAGATAACTTAATCACAATGTTTTCGTTTATTGGGTTTTCTGTTCCAATTTTCTTTAGTGCGCTAGGACTGATGCTCATATTTGCCGTTCAATTCAAAGCCTGGGGGTTGCCTTATCTTCCCACTGGAGCGGCAGTTTGGAACAAGAGTGACCCGGTAGAATACATCCGAAACTTGATTTTGCCCGTTTCAGCCTTAGTATTTGTTAGTACGGCTGGCTATTCTCGTTTTGTGCGCACTAGCATCCTAGAAGTGCTTGGGTTAGATTACATACGCACTGCCCGCGCCAAAGGATTACACGACCGTGCTGTTCTCTTCAAACACGCGCTTCGCAACGCCGCCTTACCTTTGGTGACTATCGTCGGCTTAGATATTCCATTTCTACTTGGTGGCGCGATTGTGACCGAATCCATTTACTCATGGCCTGGTATGGGTAGGTTGTTTTGGGAATACGCCCAACGCAGTGATTATCCAGTTGTACTGGGTGTTTTATTGGTTATCTCAACTGCAGTTGTTTTTCTAACAATAGTTACAGATGTAATCTATACATTTGTAGACCCACGCATTAAGCTTGGTTAATGGAGATAGTTCGATGGCAACCGATATCGCATCCTTAGATAGCCCTGTACTTGGCCTTGAATCAGTTCGTAAGCCGCTTACCCCCGGACAACTGATATGGCGTAGATTCTTAAAGCACCGCATGGCAGTTGCCGGCATGATTAGTTTTGCTTTCTTGCTACTGTTTATTCTGGGAGGTTCACTATTTGTATCAAGCCAACAAGCCAATGCAGTAGATTTGCAAGTCCGCCTTAGTGCTCCATCACAAGAATATTGGATGGGCACCGATGACACAGGGCGTGATATTTTTGCACGCATCATTCATGGCGGACAAATTTCCCTGTTCGTAGGCGCAACTTCTGTCATTATTTCGGTGACGTTAGGAACATTAATTGGCGGGTTGTCTGGATATTTTGGTGGCTGGGTAGATACAATCCTAATGCGCTTCACAGAGTCGATGTTATCTATCCCTCAACTGTTTTTATTAATTGTGCTTGGAAAATTCATCGGTCGAAACATTACTACTATTAACATTTTCGGTATAACCGTAAGCGGAAGCGTGCTGATTGTGATTTGTGTTATCGGCTTAACTTCGTGGATGGCACTTGCCCGCATCGTGCGTGCCAATGTACTTTCACTCAAAGAATTGGATTATGTTTCTGTTTCCAAATCATTAGGTTCAAGCGAGTTTAGAATCTTCTTTCGCCACCTCATTCCAAACACGATGGGCGTAATTATTGTTGCTACAACTTTAGGATTGGCTGGCTCTATCCTTTCGGAAGCCTATGTTTCATTCTTAGGTTTAGGGATTCAACCCCCAACTGCTTCATGGGGCAACATGCTCACCGCCGCGCAAACTTTTGTGCAACAAGGCTCGTGGTGGATGTGGGTATTTCCCAGCACATTCATTGTGTTGACGATTTTATCCGTCAACTTAATGGGTGATGGGCTACGCGACGCCTTTGACCCACGCAGTAATCGTCACATGTAATCTAAAACAAAAGTCCATCTTTATCAGATGGGCTTTTTATTTGAAAAACAACCCCCAAGCCGCTAGCCCACCAAAGACCAATATAACAATAAATGTTCCCGTAAAAATTTCTCGCGTTTCGCGTTGGTCTGCTAACTTTAAATCGGGGGCAATACCACTCACTGCCCAAAGCGGACTGGCAAACCAAGCAAACATTGCGCCGCCTAGCAATCCGCCTACATGACCCCAATTATCAATATTGGGTGCTAAACCAATAAACAAATTGATGCCAATGATAAAAACAATGTTGCTAATGGCTTGGCGGGCATACGAACCGAATAACTGACGATTCTGATAAAAGAAAACTAATTGTGCACCGATTAATCCAAACACTGCCGTAGATGCGCCAATTGAATATCCACTATCACCTGTAAATAAAAATGAGAAAACATTGCCCGAAAAGGCAGATAGAAAATATAAAGCAATGAATCTTGCATAACCTAAATGACGCTCCAGCAAACTGCCGATAGAAAATAAAGCATACATGTTAAAAAATATGTGCATTAATGAGCCATGCAAAAAGACTGGCGTAATAAATCGCCAATAATCCCCCGCGCGAATAGCGGAGTTAATTCTCGCACCAAAATATTCCAGCCAATCCATCTGATAAATGGCATAGCCCCACACTGCTATGCTTAACATTTGCATTATATAAAAAAATACAGTAATGCCGATTAATCCGTAAGTAATAATGGTGGGTAAATCAGGCATCCGCACACGAATCTGCTGAGGTGCAGAATCAGGTTCACGGTCAGGGAAAGAAGCGGGTTGGTTTTCTATCATAGATCCACCTTGCGATGATGTACTTTCAAATGTTCAGCCGCAATAATCGCGCGCACTTTTTCAACGGTATCATCCAAATGAAAATCATGATTCACAATCACATAATCAAACGCTTCAATGCGTTGTAATTCTTTACGTGCGGTTGCAATTCTTAACGAAAGCGAATCAGCCGATTCTGTTTTTCGCTCACGCAAGCGATGTTCCAATTCTTCTTCACTTTCGCAAGTGATAAAAATTAACAATGCTTCAGGAGAAAGTTTTCGCACTGTTTCTGCGCCTTGCACATCCAAACGCATCACAACATCTTGCCCACTTGCCAACGCCTCACGCACTTGCGCTTTTGGAATGCCTTTGTAATCCCCATATACAACTGCATATTCAATTAATTCATCTTCATCAATCATGTGCGCGAATTCATCTTTTGAAACAAAAAAATAATCTTTGCCATGCACTTCATTTGCACGTTTTTCGCGCGTGGTGGCTGTTACCACAAAATGAAATGGAAATTTTCTCTCAATCATGCGTTGCACAATTGAATCTTTTCCTACGCCTGATGGACCCGATATAACAATTAATAAAGGATTTGTTTTGGGGATTTCAAAAGATGCCATGTTTCAATTGTACCAAACCGCTTCTACTTGACTTCTACCTGATTCGGTTAAAATAGCCTTATGCCTACCTACGACTTTATCTGCAACGCCTGCAACCAACGCTTTGACGTATTTATGACCTTCAGCGAATACGGCAACAAAAAAGTATTTTGCTCACACTGTAATAGTGAAAATGTGCGCCGCCGCATGACGAAAGTGCGTATTGCCAAATCAGAAGAAAGCCGCATGGAAACAATGGCGGAGCGTTTTGCTGGTTTTGAAAGTTTAGAAAAAGACCCAAAAGAATTGGGCAGTATGATGCGAAAAATGGGAAGCGAAATGGGCGAAAACCTACCCCCCGAATTTGATGAAGTAGTGGATAGATTAGAATCCGGGCAAAGCCCCGATGAAATCGAATCTGATTTGCCTGATTTGGGGAATAATATCCCAACAGATGATGAGTAAAAATTCACCAGAGATAAACGGGGATAAACATAGATTTTTCATAACGAATAACTCCGTTCATCTAAGTTCATCTCTGGTTAAAAATTTTTCTTACGATTTTTCATCCTTGCAACTTCGCGCCACACGTTCTACAAAATTTATCTCCAGTTTTGGCACGTGTTCCGCAACTGGCACAATACGCGCCAGTTTTACTTTCCTCTTCTTCCACATTTCTACGGCGGCGAGCGCGCTTTGTAGAAGTGCGCCCAATGCGCCAGTAATAGACTGCTCCCACCACAATAAACAGCAAACCAAAACCACCAATCACATACGGTAGAAAATTATTTAACGAAACTCGCCCTGGCGTACTTTCGTCTAACGGACCTGCAGGCTGAACTTGTTGTTGTGGCGGATTGATGAGATTTAATGATGTTTTTTCATATTGCAAGTTTATTGTATATTGTTCCCGCTCATCTACTTTGACCTCTTCACTTGCATAAATCGTCAAACCATTGACTGTTTCCTTTGTGACATAATTCGGTTGCATAGAAAAAGCAATAACATCCATTGGCTCTAGCACATTCACAGAAAACTTTTTCACCGCATACATTTGATTCCATGAATAAGAAAAGGTTCTTTCACTTCCCTTAAACATCAGTGGTTGATAATATTCAAAACGATGAAGCACATTTTGGTCAATGGTTATTTTGAAAGACTGCCAATTTTCACTTTCGGCGGGTGCTTCAAATTTTGCGTTTAGCAAATCGCCGCTTTCATCTTGATACGCCACTGCAATCAAATTTGCGTCTTTAGGAATGCGAAAGGTTAAATCCATTGGCAAAGAAGTCATGGGTGCGAGTTTGAAATCCACAATCACCAACATGCTGGGTTGGTCATATTCGGGCCACAATTGCACATTGACGCTATACAAAGTTACATCCTCTGTTTGAGCAGATGCAGAAAAGGGAAAAAGAAAGAATATCCCCAATGCGAACATTAAAATAAACTTACGCATAAGAATCTCCAAGCAATGAAATTTACTTATCTTACCATGCACTTTTTCTTATGAATATCTTGCTATAATTTCTCATTTTACTCTTGACAAAAAATAGGGGGGGGTAGAATAAACTAATCAATAATCATCTGAACAGGAGGGACATGATGAGAACAAAGTCCCAAACATCAAAGTATATTATCTATTCTATAATTGCAGTTGGATTAATGATTACTTTATTGATAAGTAATGTTAAGTTTGTTTCAGCAGAACCGCAACAAAGCAACCCAGGCACAACAGGCTTAGTGGCGTGGTGGTCTATGAATGAAAGTTCTGGCGACCGCAACGATAGCCATTCCACGAATCATTTAGATGATATAAATGCTCCGCCATCTCTACCTTCTGGAGCAGGCAAACAAGGCAACGCAGTGTTATATAATGGACAAAACTCTTCGGGACCCACCACTTCATTGGGCGTGATAGATAACCCTGAAATTAGCATGGGTGATATTGATTTTACAATTGGTGGCTGGATAAACATAGAACAGTTAGGAACGCTTCGCGCATTAATGGGCAAGGGACCAATGAGCGGAGCGAACCAAGGCTATGAATTTATTTTAGAATATGACTATACTCCAAACCAATTTTGGTTCTCAGTCGGCAATGGCTCAACCTATGGATATATTACTCACTTTACGCCTTCAACCAACACATGGTATTTTCTAGTGGCATGGCACGACAGTGTGAATGACATGATTTACTTACAAGTAGATAATGGCACACCAGCCAGCGCTTCGTATGCCGGCGGCGCTTACGATAGTTTCCATAACTTATTTGTAGGGCGGGCTGGGGAATATAATGGTGGTCACATGGATGGTTTGATAGATGAAGCCTTCATTTACAAACGTGTGCTAACAGATAGTGAACGAACTTGGCTTTACAATAATGGAAATGGACGCAGTTATTCTGAAGTTAATCCAATTCCTCCGACTCCAACGCCTACTATTACCTTAACGCCAACCATCACAAAAACACCGACCATTACTTATACGCCTTCTAAAACCCTAACGCCTTCCAGAACGCCTACGGCAACGAGAACTCCCACACGAACAAGGACACCCACTCGCACGCCTACGCCTTCGAGAACACCAACCGCTTCGAGGACACCAACAGCCACTTTTACCCCTACATTAATAGTGCCAAGTTGTGTAATAAACAATAGTTGTGAAAATCAAAATCCAGAATATTCAGGATGTGCGAACCCTTCCACTATTAAGAATTCTAGAATTATTCGAGATTCTTCTAATAATGTATTAGGTACACTAGAAAATAAATACTCAGTGGCTTGTTCTAGTTTATGGGTGACTGTATATAATGAGTCAGGGCAGAATATGTATGTTGGCGCCAGTATGCGTTGGGGAATAGGGAATATTAATGGTTACTATGATTTAGACTGGAAGACAGAAGCATCTCCTGCTGTTATTGAACCAGATGAAAAAATTTATACTCCCATGCATGTGGTGAATGGCGACCCTAGTATCGCACCAGCCCTTGGTTGTGGAGGTTTTTCAACTACATCTGTTGTTACACACCCAGCTTTAGGCAGTTTAACAGCAAATGACCCATATGTGATAGATAATTGTCTTGCAAGATAATTATGTTTTGAAAGGATAAATCAATGAAAAAAAACAGAATATTAATCTTAACTACTATCATAGTCCTCATAATAACCGCACTTACTATCTTTATTAAGAACCCTCAGTATCTAAAAGTATCCGCACAAGAACCTACGGATACCATACCCACACTAACTTCAAACCCTATTGTTGAAGTATATACAGATGTGCCAAGCATCATACTTCAAAAGTATGCGTTTTCTGATATTCAGACTGTAACAGTCAATGATTTTCAGATCAGTGCTACAAATTTTATAATTCGAGGTGATGTTTTAAATGTTGATATATGTTACTTAAATCCTGACCAGTACGAATGGTCAACAGGAGATGCTGTGATTGAGTTTGATGGTCAAAAACTATTTCTTTTCGGCGGAAATGTTTTAGAAACGCATCGAATCCTTGAAAACGGAGAGATACTCTCTTATGAAACAACTGATGAAATCCAACAACAAGCTGATAAATATAGTTTGATAAACATTGAAGAATATAACTACCGCTGTGAAACTCTTATTTTCATTCTTGCTCCTGAAACAAAATTATCAAAGGTACAATTGACGATACAGTATATGAGAGCGAGTACCGAAGGTGATGTTTGTAATGAAAATCTTGAAAAAGTCCAATCTATGTTAAATGCCAAAGGCATAGACATTCAGGCAGGTTGTGTGAAAAATGAGTACGAATTTACGTCACCTGCTAGTTTTAGTGTTGTAAAAAAACCAGATTCATTTACTGAAGAAGAGGCTTTGAAAATAGTTCAAGAAACATTTAGAGAATTAATAAGAATTTATGGTCCGTGGGTATTTTCTAGCGAAGTTATACAAGAACCAAAATTAGATACCACCTCACCCGAAGCGCCAGTTGAAGAAAGCACAACGCCTATGCCATAACAAACAAATATCTAAGTGACAGTCACCTTAAAGGTGACTGTCACTTAGATTAAACCATCCCAAACGCATGACCCGAAATCGTCGCGCGCACCATTGTCCAACAGGCTTTGTTATACGGCGTTTTGATTCCATGTTTTTGTCCCCGTTTCATAATGGCACCACAAATTGCATCAATCTCAGTCGGCGCGCCACGCAACACATCTTGAAACATAGACGATTTATTTTGTGCCGTTTTTCGCGCCACATCTTCCGCCGCGCTCACGGGGTTTTCAAACGGCAAATGCACATGCTCGGCTTCGGCAACTTCGGCGGTTTCTTCTGCCAACGCGCCCATCATTTTTCGCGCTTTTGAATTTGATAACAATTCACCATTTGGAACTTGTAATAAAGCAGTCAATGGATTTATTGCCGCATTGATGACTAACTTGCCCCACACTAATGACTCAGCGTCATCTACGATTTGCAAATTAAATTTTGCTGACTTCAACATCGCCTCTAACTTAAGGGATGCTTGATTCTGTTCCAACGAAATGATTCCTTCACCCCCAACTTTGACGAGTCCAGGCGCGAGCAGAGTGGCTCCAGTGGTGGTGATGCCCAATGAAACGCGACCAACTCCCAGCGTAGCTTGAAGCGTCTCTTTGTTTCCGATTCCATTTTGCAAAGTGACAGCCAGACCATCATCTGCAAGTACATCTTGTAATTGTTTGGCGGCACGTTCCGTTTGCCAAGCCTTAACCAAGACCAACGCATATTTTGAATCTTTTACATCGTTCGGGTTATCTGTTGCATGGACTTGGTAACTTTTTTCATTTCCGTTTGAATCAATAATGCGTGCGCCATCTTTTTGCAAAGCATGTAAACCATCTTTCCAAGTGCCAAGCATGGATACAAAATGACCCGCTTCACTTAATCGTGCCGCGAATAAAGTTGCTAACGCGCCTGTGCCAACTAATAAAATTTTATCGTTCATTTTATTTCCTTGAGAAAGGCAGACCATTCTTCATCTGTCATTTCAACGGTGTGTTCAGACGCAGGGAATTTTTTTGTTTCAACATCATCAATATATTCGGTGAAGGCCTTGTTCATCACTTCATGCAAGTTTGCATATTTTTTGACGAACTTCGGCGTGAAGCGGTCAAACAATCCAAGCAAATCATGTGTGACCAACACTTGACCATCACAACCTAAACCCGCACCAATGCCAATGGTTGGGATAGAAATTTTCTTTGAAATCAATTCACCCAAACGCGCAGGCACAGATTCAAGCACAATGCTGAATGCACCAGCCTCTTCTAAAATTTGAGCATCTTCTAATAAACGTTTTGCGGCGGAAGCAGTTTTGCCTTGTGCGCGAAATCCGCCCAATTGATTGACAGATTGTGGCGTGAGCCCCAAATGCCCCATGACAGGAATACCGGCACCCACAATCGCGCGGACTGCATCAGCCCGTTCACGCCCACCTTCGAGTTTGATTGCATCCATATTGGCTTGTTGAATAAAACGACCTGCGTTTCGTACAGCATCTTCAACAGAAACTTGATATGACATAAATGGCATATCGCCAATTAACAATGCAGTTTTTGCTCCACGTGCAACGGCGCGGGCATGATGAAGCATTTCTTCCATAGTGACGGGCAATGTGTTTTCATAGCCCAGCACAACCATCGCCAGCGAATCG
>JAEURH010000003.1 GCA_016789365.1 Anaerolineales bacterium | reverse complement strand
ATAAAGATATTGTTGAAGCCGCCGCAATTGGTGTGCCGCACGATGTCAAAGGGAGTGAGCTGATTCTGTTTGCAGTCACCAAGCCGAACGTAGAAAGAAGCGATGCACTTCGTCAAGCATTAAATAAAATGGTAATAGATGAAATGGGCAAACCACTTGCACCAAAAGAAATTTTATTTGTGAATGACTTACCAAAAACACGCAACGCCAAAGTAATGCGAAGAATGATTCGCTCTGCATATCTTGGTTTGGAATTAGGCGATACATCCTCATTGGTGAATCCGCAAGCGGTGGAAGAAATTAAAAAGATAAGGGAATAATATAATATGCCTTGTAATTGTTGTGAAATCACAGATACTCAATTTAATGAAGACCGTGCGAAAGAAGATATTAAGTATTATCTTAAGCACGGACCTGCTAAACAAACAAAATTAATTTTAGAAGCAGTTCGTTCTTTGAAATTAAAGAATGCAAGTTTATTAGATATTGGTGGTGGCGTTGGCACGATTTATCACGAGTTGATGCAAGGTGTTGTTGATAATGTAATTCACGTAGATGCTTCATCCGCTTATTTGAAAGTTGCTAAAGAAGAATCGATGAAGCGTAGCAAAATAGATTTAATAAAATTTATCCATGCTGATTTTACAGATGTTGAAAAAGAAGTTGATAAAACAGATATTGTTACATTAGATAGAGTGGTTTGTTGCTATCCAAACTATCGCGAGTTGTTAACTGCGGCTGGCAAACACAGCAAACGCGCATTGGTGATGACGTATCCGCGTGAGACATGGTATTTTAGAATTGCATTGGGCATCGTCAACTTTTTTCAAAAACTTAGCAATGACCCGTTTCGCGTTTTTATTCATCCAATTCAGCAAATGGAATCTTTGCTGAATGAATTGGGCTTTTCTCGAACGTTAACCAAGCGTTTATTTGTTTGGGAAATGTCTTTGTATGAGAGAGAGGCTGTATGAAATACATTCGGATTTTATTGTTTATCTTGTTAATGCTCCCTGTCTATAATGTTTCTGCTAAACCGAAAGAAAATACAGTCGTTACTCTTATAGAAGTAAGGAACGATAGCAAAGGCGGAATCATTTTTGTCTTTCAAGTGAATGATAAAATTTCAAAGTCAGATTTGAATAATGGTTTTGTTCAAGTGGAAGGTGGAGATTCGTATGGCTTGCATTGTAATCAAGTAGATGATAATCGCGTGCAATGTATTACTTCAAAAAAAGCATCAGGAAAAAATGTAGTAGTAGGGTTTGCTGGTGCAAAGTTTTGGGTATATGTGCCAATGCAAAAAACCATTACACAATGTTATAGCGTTTATGATTGGGATGATAGTTTTTTCCCTAGCGGTTGGGTCAAGTATGGCGAGTATTGTCAAGATTTTCCGCCAAGCGACGGTGATGAAATTATTTGGGAAAATCCTTCATTGCTCCCTCCATATTTGTATCGGTATTCTTCTGCATCACAACCAAGTTGGTGTCCATCATGGAGCGGGCTTGGACCAGGCTATTATTATAATTACTGCATAAATTAATTTTATCTTATACAAAATAGCCCCAATATCCCATAGCATATACCTTATTTGATTGTATACAATGAACTAATATTGAAAAGAGGTTATATGCAAAAGAAAAATTCTTTAGTTTTTGTACTTGTTATTTTGGTTGTAACACTTGCTTGTGGTCAAGGTAATACTGCGCCATTAGAAGCAAGTGGTGGCTCCGACTCAGAAGTAACTGATACGGCAGAGTCACCAACGGCTACTGCCGAGCCAACACCAATTGTGCATGTCTTGATTCCAGATGAGTTACCCGAAAAGCAAAGTGGCGTGATAGGCGACCAAGACTCATCTATTACTGCTGATGATAAACGAGCACCTAGTGGTGACCGCTTTACATTTGGGCGTTATGAAAGACCATTTAATGCCAATACAATGGATGTATATTACCCTGCGCTTGATATTCAAGGTGCATTGTTTTATGAAGATGATACATGGCTTTATGCTCAAATAAAATTTAAGAATAATGATTCCAGTTATGTATTGAATGGAAAATACGGCTTTGAAATTGATTTGGATATCGACGGTGGTGGCGACTGGTTGATTTTAGTTTCAGAACCCTCTTTAGAAGGATGGTCTACAAATGGAGTGGAAGTTTGGTTTGATTCAAACAATGATGTTGGCGGTGTAAAAACCATGTATTCCGACAATACATTTACAGAGGGTAACGGCTATGAAACACTTGTTTTTGGCACAAGCCAAGGGGATGACCCAGATTTGGCATGGGGCAGAATTTCACCACAAGACCCTTATGCTGTTGAGGTTGCGGTAAAGCGAAGTATTCTTGAAGGTGACGCATCTTTTATGGTTGGAGTATGGGCAGGTACCGATGATTTGAATCCTGCTTTGTTTGACTTTAATGACCACTATACCCATGAACAAGCAGGCACGTCTTTGATTGAGTTTGAGTATTTTTATCCAATCAAAGAACTTTCTGAATTAGATAATACTTGCCGCATGGCAATTGGTTTTCAACCGACAGGCAACGAACCAGGTTTATGTCCTTTGCCACCGAAGCCCGGCCAAGATCCCCCGGCTTCAGGCGGATGCCCTCCGGAATATACAGTATGTTTTAATTTTGGTAATCAAGTCGTTTGTTATTGTATTCAACCTTAATAAAAACTATGATTAAAATTAGATAAACATAAGAGAATCAAGAAAGCAAAGATGCCTTGCAGATATATAATGAATCTACAAGGCATTTTTCTTTTATAATATTAAGACTGTGTTTACAGGAAAAGGAGATTGAATGAAACAAGTTCGATATATAGTTCTGGCATTTACATTAACTATTATTTTTATGCTATCAGCATGTGCGCCTACTACTCCAGAGACTGTGGTTGTGGTAGTCACTGCCACAGGAGAAGCATCAACCCAAGTACCCACTGCTGAATCTGTTCCCGTATTAGCACCCGTTGCATTAGGCGGTCCAGGAAGCGCAGAATCTATGAAGTGGATAGATGGCAGTGTGTTGGTTTACATCCCTGCTGGTGAGTTTGCCATGGGGGATAATATCTATGGTGCAAAACATTCTGTTAATTTAAGCGGATACTGGATACAACAAACGAAAGTTACCAACCGCATGTATGAGCAATGTGTGCGGGCTGGCGTATGTACTGCGCCAACGCAAGAGCTAGGCGGACCCGTTTTTAGCAATCCCGAATTTGCTAGCCATCCAGTAGTTGGTGTTAATTGGGAACAAGCCCAATCATATTGCAGTTGGATTCAAGGAAGCTTGCCAACCGAAGCGCAATGGGAAAGAGCCTCAGTGAGCGGAACTGCCTATCCATGGGGAAATGCCAACCCTTCATGTGAATTGTTAAATTTCGCAAATTGTTTTGGGCGCACTACAAAAGTCACAACTTATGAAAACGGCACTAGTCCATTTGGGTTATTCGATATGGCAGGGAATGTATTTGAATGGGCTTTTGATTGGTACGATGCTAATTATTACGGTCAATCACCAGTAGAGAATCCCACTGGACCAGAAATCGGTCAATATCGTGTAATTCGCGGCAGTTCATTTGAATCGGCACCAGAGCAAATTTCTTCAACCATACGCCGCTTTAATGAACCGTTAGATAGCGGACGAGACATTGGTTTTCGTTGTGCTGTGGCTAACCCTCAGCCATTTGCCCCATATTGTCAATTACGGGCTGGGGTTCCAGTAAATACACAAGTAAGCACGAATACCTGTGCTTTGCCAGAAGGCGTGGTGCTTAATCAATATTGCCAACAAGGCGATGGTTATGCAGTTGTGCAAATTTCATTTGAATCTGTATGGGATGAACGAGGTACACGCATCCAATGTGAAGAAAAAGTTGAAGGCGGATTAAGAACTTTGACCTGTCGTGGACCTCGTGGGATTGAATCAACCAATGAGGTTGTGGTTTGTAATCCAGCTTGTACGAGCCAAGTTGACGTAAGTGGCTTAAGCCCGGTTTGTGATAGCGGCTACACTTTTGACGCCTCTAGCCGTTCTTGTGTGTATTCGCCAATAGCTGCTCAACCTAGCACCGGCGGATGTCCGATTGGATATATCACCAAAGAAAACAATGGACAACAATTCTGCGTGGCTAGCATCGGGTTAGATGGTTTTTGCCCTATTGGTTTGTATTTTGATGATGCGGCTGGGATGTGTGCCCCACCCAATGGGCAAAGCAATACGCCATTTGGTATTAATAACCCTACATTAGCACAACAGACATTTGCTGGCTGTGCGGCTGGGTATGCTTATAATGAAAACTTCCAGTGTTGCCAGCCAAATCCGGGTAGTGTTTTGCTTGGTTGCCCCGCAGGAACAATCTTTAATGAAAATATAAATGCTTGTGTGCCGGTGCTTCAAGAAACAGTAGGTGGCGAAGGGTGTATTACAGTTCGCGTAAATACCCTTAAATGCTCCACCATTGAAGATACCGTTTGTGCCCCAATTGATACTGAGTCTCGCTGTGTTGCTCAAACCACCTGCAAATGGAACGAATCAGCGAATGTTTGTGAACCAAAATAAATTTTCACATCACAATAAAAAAATACTCTGAGGTATCTCAGAGTATTTTTTTATTAATCATAGTGATTCATCAAATTTAATCTCATAATTCCTTATGACCTTTGGGTGATGCCGTAAGCATAGTAAATCCAAAAACCTCAGGGTTATAATCTTCAAACGTAATTTGAAAGGAGAAGAAATGAAAAGATTTATTAACTTTACATCTTTCATCGCACTTGTTTCCATCATTGTAATGTCTTGTAATGCACCTATTCAACCAGGTGCGGCAGGTGATGGTGAAGGGGAACAAGAACAGCAACCAACAACAGACGAAACGCCAACATTGGAAACAATTGATCTTGCTGGTCCACTCATGGAAGTTGGCTCTACCTATCGCTATGTAGATGGGACGTTATTAGTTGCCGTGCCAGGTGGCAAATTCATTATGGGTGGCGATAAAGAAGATAACCCTGTGCACGAAGTAACCGTCAGTGATTTTTGGATTTATAGTACCAAAGTAACCAATGCACAATATGCAGGTTGTGTAGCGGCAGGGCATTGCACACCACCAGACCCAGATAACAACCCCATTTATAAAGATTATAAATTTATCAACTTCCCAGTAACTGGTGTAACACACACACAAGCCTCAGAATACTGCGAATATGTAAACGGACGTTTACCCACCGAAGCCGAATGGGAAAAAACAGCCCGCGGACCTGATGGCAATATTTTTCCATGGGGTGATGGCGCACCTGCTTGTGATTTGCTTAATTTTCAATCATGTGTAGGTAAAACCACCAAAGTAACTGAATACAAAAATGGCATTAGTTATTACAGCGCCTTAGATATGGCAGGCAATGCACGCGAATGGGTTGCTGATTGGTATGCGCCTGATTATTACAATAGTTCTGTAGGTGAAAACCCGCTCGGACCTGACTTCGGAGAAAAACGCTCGGTGCGCGGAAGCAGTTATCAGGATGGTTCTGAATCGGTCTTTCCATCAAACCGCTTCTCACTTGACCCGACACTTACCTTGCCAGACCTCGGCTTCCGTTGTGTCGTGGAGGAGCCTGTTCACTTTGCACCTGCCTGCGAAATTTTAGCCTACAACGGGCTAGATATTAACGGTCAACCTGATAACTGTATGACCCAAGTAGATTGCAATACTGTATCTGTAACCCAAAACGCTTTGTGTTCTGGTACATACTTGCCTTATACCATTGTGACTTTTAAGGTAGATAACACACCACCAGATAATTGGACATTTGACGCACCCGGTTGTACTTTATTATCTGGAGAAACCAGCAAATTTGAATGTAAGCCAGGCGAAGTTGGACCATTGATTGCCACAGGCTCTTGTACTGTAAATGAAAATTCTTGTGCTTCGGCTTGTCCGCAAGGATATATACAAGATGGCAATACTTGTATATGGGGTGGCACGCCTGATACTTTGACTGGCACTGCCTGTTTACCCGGCATGACGTATGATACAAATACCCAATGCTGTTCAGCAAACCCCGGCACTGCCAATACGCTTCCATTATGCCCAGCAGGCACAACCCCAGTGGATGGTGTTTGTGTTGGTAGCCCAAGTGGTGAGTTATCTACTGTGAATGAAAACGTGCTTTTCAATTCATGTGAGCCACCAAAAGATAGGCCAGAAGATGACCCAGGTGGTGACCCTAGCGGATGTACTGTACCTAAAGACCCTGGCTGTTCCTATCCTTATGCATGGGATGGTCAATGTGGTTGTACATGTACATGGGGTGAGCCAAGTAAATGTGCAGGATATATTCCGTAAAAAGTACAAAAAGCATATTTGATATAAAAGACTTCCTAATAATTTAGGAAGTCTTTTATATTGGACGTGAAGGGATTAATGAAGTTTTTCTTTTAATGATAAAAATCGTTTTTCTATTACGTGATAAGAAGCAATAGAAAATAATATAGTTAATGACAAACCAAAAAATACCATAAACAAAATGTAAGTTCTCATGTCGGTTGAAGCGATAAATCGTTTGAATAGCAAATCTACAATGACTAAAGCAAATACATGATAGATGTATAAGCCATAAGAGATTTTTCCTAAATACTTAAACAGACTCAATTGAAAAAACGACTTAATGGGATTTCTTGGCTTAATGATTAAACTCCAAATTAACAAAAACGAGCCTACCCCAGCAAATAAATAGGTTGCCATTAAATGCCAACCTATTTCAAAAGTGTTTGGCAAAAGGAAAACCAACGACAGCACAAAAATCCCTGCAAAAAATAAGATTATAGATGTTGGCGTGTTATTAATTTTGTTGTCCGTACCTATATTTGTTGTGGCTAAAAAAGCACCCAGCAAAACTGCTTCAAAGTGACTAAACGGTGACATATACATGATAGGATGTTTTACTTCGTAAAAAATAAATAGACCGCGAATGATAAAACCGATTAAGAATAATGAGATAAAAATCATATATTTTTTTTGATTTTCTGACTTTATTACTTTGGTAAACCATGGAGCAACAAAATAAAACTGCATTTCAAAAGAAATAGTCCATAGATGAACAAAAAGCACAAAGTTATTAGGCAATAAATAAAAGTAAGCAATATTATAGGTAAAGGTGATAAGTGAAAGCAGATGAACCCCAAGAAATTCTTTTTGCTTAACGCTTAATATGATATAGATACTGGCAAGTAACAAATAAAAAACATAAAGGGGAACAATCCTTAAGCATCGTCGAAAATAAAATTTCTTTAAATCTACACTTTTATTTTTCTCGTATTCGAGTAAAAGTAATTTCGTAATCAAGAAAGCAGATAAGCAAAAGAATATATCTACCCCAATCCAGCCATATTCATGAAGTATCTTCCAAATCTTTATTGATTCTAAATGGGGTGCATTATGGATAAACACCAGTAAAAATGCAAAAAAGCGTAACCCGTCTAATTGCGGGTAGTAAAAACTTTGGTTTGTGCTTTTTTCTGCCATACCTCAATCTTACTCAAATAAAATCACTATGACAAAACCTAGTACTTAAGGCGCATCCTATTCTGCAACGCTTTTGCTTTTCAAATTTGCAAGCCTAGATTTATAATATTGCTACATTCCAAAAGGAGATTGTATGAAAAAGTCATTATTTACCTTTATTACAGTTCTTTCCCTGCTCGTCCTCACAACGGGTACCGTTTTTGCCGCCCCACTAGCAGATGGCTACCTACTATTGAGAGAAGTCCGTAATGATGCAGGTGGCGGGGTCATTTTCGTATTTGACGTGGTCGGTGAGTTCTCAAAGTCCGATTTCAAAGGCAGTTTCCTCACCCTTGGAGATAACCGCTTCCCAGTGGATTGCAACCTGCAAGGCTCCGTTTTGCAGTGTACTACCACACGCATAGTCGGTGGGCAATACGTCACCTTAAATATTGGTGGCTTTCTCTTCTGGACGCGCATACCAGATAGAAGCGGCGAAGGCTCAACATCATCTGAATATTGTTACCCCGTTTTAGACTTAACAGGAGAGGGCGAAGGTGAAACATGGGAGCAATTTGATACCCATTGCCAAGATACCCCTGCAAATTATGGCGATACGCTCATCTATTTCAGTGAAGTGTTTTTTGAGTTGATGCCCTCTAGCCCATTCTGTACTCCTTCACAATCAGGTGATGCATTCTATCGAGATGTATTCTGCCTAGACTAGTTGTTAACCTATCAAAAACAGACCTTCCTAATGGAAGGTCTGTTTTATTTTCGACAACCTTTCACACACCTTTTTAGCGACTAAATTCTTATAAAGAATTGTAAAGATACTGTAATTTTTTATTTTTGGAAATTCTCAAAAAAAACCTATAATTTGTTTAAAGGAGAGTTCTTATGAAGAAGTTATTATCTACCCTTATTACTTTATTTTCTCTGCTGATTCTATCTACGGGTGCCGCTTTTGCCGCCCCACTAGCAGATGGCTATCTTCAATTAAGAGAAGTCCGCAACGACCCCAAAGGAGGCGTTATCTTCGTCTTTGACGTAGTCGGTAAATTCTCAAAAGCAGATTTCAAAGGCAGTTTCCTCACTTTTGGAGATAGCCGCTTCCCACTTGATTGCAACTTGAGTGATGCTATTTTGCAGTGTACTACCTCCCGAGCCACTGCTGGGCAATACGTCACCTTAAATATTGGTGGCTTCATCTTCTGGGCGCGCGTACCAGAACGAGGCGGAACACCACCTGCTTCTCAATATTGCTATGGTGTTTATGATATTTACTTTAATGAAAGTGAAGACGATTATGAATGGGAACAATTTGACACACATTGCCAAGATGCTCCTGCAAACTTTGGCAATGTTCTCCAAAACTTTTACAACCCAGATTATGATGATTACAATAATTACGAATTTCTGCCAAACAGCCCCGGTTGTTTGAGTCCTGTAAATGTCAATGCTTATTATTATATTTGCGGTTTTTAGTGTAGAACCGCATTCAAAAAAAGACCTTCCTAATGGAAGGTCTTTTTTGTTTTGGGGTTAGAGAAACTCTTGGGGAACAATGAACAGGTCTAAATCAAGAAAGAGGCGATTAAGAAGTATCTATACTTAAAAATTGCTTGACGCAACATAATCAGAGTGGTATGCTTGCGCGCAATGTTTATCTGTCATACTACTACCAACAATAATAATACCGTCACAAATCATGTGGCTGGGCGTTGGTGGTTGCAAAGTGAACAAACACAAGTTCACATTAACTAAGTACACCAAACGCCCCGAAACTCGGGGCGTTATTTTTATACTTAGACTTCCGAAGTCTTTAAGACTTCGGAAGTCTGTGAGGATAATTTATGTCAATTTCTAACACTACGCCCGTTCTTGCACTTGATGAAAAATATTTAATCCCAGTTAGTGACCATTTACGTCATATGGCAGATATTCCGCCATCCAGAATGTTTTTGATTAACAAATCTTTGAAAACATATTTGGAAAAAAATCCAAACGAAAAAATATTCGATGCTTCGCAAGGTGATGGTGGCGCATCATTACCGGGGACTCCGAAGCCGATTTTAGAACGTGCGCTTCAACTTCAATTGGAACATGGTACTGCTTACGACATGCCTTTTGGTACGGAGGCATATCGCAAAGCGGTCATTGAACAATATTGGAAATTAGATTCATCATCAGGTTGGGGAACAGCCAATGTGATGGGAACAACTGGCGGACGTGATGCATTGGTTAAAGGCTATCAAGCTATGTTGGCGTTAGGACATGGTCGCCAAGGTGACTTAATCATGGTCTCGCGCGTGCCATGGATTACCTATAACTGGGGACCATACGGAGTTGGTGCAAATGTTTTATGGGCACCCGGTGACCCTGCACAAGGTTGGGCATATTCAGAAGATGCGATTCGTGAAAGTGTAAAGTTTGTTGAATCAAAAGGCAGAAAAATTGCTGGGCTTGTGATTACAAATCCAGATAACCCAACAGGTTTGACGATTTCAGTGGAGAAACAAGTTTCACTTGCTAAAACTGCTTTAGAAGCAGGTGTGGCATTTGTATTTTTCGATTGGATGTATCACTACGTCACAGATGAATCTCCAATGGATTTAAATTCTTTCCTCAAGTTTTTCACACCCGAAGAACGAAAACGATTGATGTTTTTGGATGGAATTACAAAGTCATTAGGCGGTTCAAATATTCGCAATTGTCATTTAATTGCGGATGAAAACGTTATTAAATTTATTATGGCACGTGCTTCGCATGGAGTCATTCCGCCGTTCTTTTCTTTAGCAGTTGCTATGGCAGCCTATGAAATGGGATTTACCGAAGCCGCGAAAACAATTATTGAGCCAACCAATATCAGCCGTGTGGCATTGAAAAATCTGTTGATGAAAAATGAAATGGAACACATCATCGGCAAAGGCTATTATGCTTTTATCAATGTTGGGGAATACATCAAAGCCAAAGGCTGGGACAATAGCGAACCACTCGGCGCATATCTTGCTGAAAATTACGGCGTGGCAGTTGTCCCGGGAGCATTCTTCTCTCCCTTCGGCAATGACTGGATTCGCTTCTCTTATGCAACTCCTGTTGAAAAAGTCGAGGGTGCGTTTGGGAGATTATTGGATGGGTTGACTAGCCTTAGAAAGTAGAAAGTGGATTAAGGAAAAGATTATGTTATACAGAAAAAAATTTGTTTTTTTAATTATATTCACTTTAAAATCACTCTTTTTAATTTCTTGTATAACAAGACCTAACACTGCTGAACCGTTATTTATTTTGACTGAAACAAATTTGCCACAAGCCACATCTATACCACTTAACTTACCTACAGACACTCCCACTCCAACAAAAATCACCCCACCTCCAACAATCTCTGGAGTTTCAACTTTTCTTCCTGAGAAAGCATATCTTGAATTAGAAGACTTATTAAAATACAACTGTGAATTGCCTTGTTTCGCAGGAATTACCCCAGGTGAAACATTGCTTATTGATGCTAGTAAAACTTTGTTTCCATTCGGCAGTATATCTGATTGGAATTCATTATATGAAAAAGGTGGGGCGATTGGTATAGACTATACAAAGGAAGGTTTGATATTGAATTTGTTTTTTCAGATTGATTCTTCAAGAAATAGTAACAAAGTTCAGTTGTTTCGTGTGTTTTCTCAGGCGTTACAAAAAATTGAAGAAGGTAGCTATTATCAGCGGATGTATGACGCGAAACTTTATCATGAAGTATTTTCTAAATATTCCTTACAACGAATATTATCAACTCATGGGCATCCAAAAGAGATTTATATGACTGTTGAAATAAATGAAGCAGAATACGACTCGCCAGATTTTGTCTTATTATGGCTTGTATATCCCCAAAAAGGATTTATTGCAAAATACACTGCTAATGCTTATGAAGTAGATGGAATAGTACATGGATGCCTATCGAAAGCGTTTGTAAATTTATGGCTTTTCCCCCCTTATAAAATTGACCTATATAAAGAAGAGTTACTTGCTTATGACCAAGAATTGGCTTATATTTTTCCTGTTCCCTCACCTCGAACTAAATCTATTTCTGACGGTATGAATATGACAATTGATGAGTTTTACCAAATATATAGTCAACCTATAGATAAATGTTTGGAAACACCAAGTAGTAATTGGCCAAATTGGTGGAGATAGTATTTTACTTCCCACACTTTCTACTTTCTTCTGTAACTTGCAATCTACGACCTGAAAACCACGCATTAGGAATTAACCATGTCACCCCAACAAAAATTCGCTGATAAATATTACCTTGCAGTAGAGCAATCCATCAAAGAAAAACCACAAAGCGGACTCAATGGTTTTGAACAAGAATGGAATCTTTTGGATGAAGAACTTCGTCCATTGTTAACTGTGGGTGTTGGGCCTAATCAACAATCATTTGTAGATTATCTTCGTGCGGAATGTCTGCCAAGTTGGCAAGCACAATTCAGTCAACTCGAAGTATTTCACTGGATGATTGAATGGGCAACGCGTCCGTTTTATACACCACGTGGAACCATTTACGAAGCCCGCATGATGGAAGCATCGTTAATGAATGCTTTACATCGCGCAGGTGTAAACTTTGGCGAACGTTTACATTATTGGCATGGCAATCTTTTATTTCTGACTGATATTGGTCATCATTCCATTCCTGGTAATTGGTCTATTGCCAAAAGACGTTACCTCGAAAAATGTGTTGACCTATATGGCAGTGGGCTTGCAACTGCAGGTATTCATAGCAATTTATCTTTGCCCGATCCATTATTTGCTTGGGACTTTATGCACTTATCAGCCAGTGAACGTGGTGATAAACATCTCGATGATTTCAAATCCGAATTTTATATCACCGCCACACGTTTGCTTCGTGCATTCTCCAGCCTGTTTATAGCAACTGCTGCGTCCACGCCGATGCAGGCTCAAGTTAAGGATGGACGCGCGGTTGTCATCCTCACTGAAAATGATTCAGTGCGTAATCTCACGTTTCCAAATCCGCGTGAAGTTGATTTGCCTGATTTATATCGTTCTTATAATGATTATCTGCAAATTTCTTACGACCTTGTTCGGCGTGGTGTGCGTTTTGGAAATAACAATTGGACGCCCGTACGAGCGCGTTCATTTGCTGAACCTGTTGAGCGATTGATTTCAACCACAAGCGATGAACTCACGCATCTTTATACGCGCGGCTTGTTTTCTGCTGGTGAAGCCCCGCCACCTGAAGAGATGGCATTGCAAATTGAGAAACAAAATTTGATGGCACGCATTAATTTGCCAATGGGTCGCGTCGAAGTTCGTGTGGATGATGGTGGGCATAGTTTAGATATTGATGTGGCGAATCTGACGCTTAAACATTTACTTTTATTGCGCCTCTATTCTGACCTTCAATTTGGTCGAGCGTTTCGATATGATTCTGAAGACATACAGCGTGCTCGTAAAAACGAAAACCTTGCCGCTAAAAAGAGTTTGGGTGCTGAAATTGAAAATCCGTTTACAGGCAAACCAATTGCCATGCGTGATTTTCTCAAATGGACATTGAATGAAGTCAAACCTTTAGCCCAAGCATTAAATTTATGGGAAGATTTGACGCCATTAATTGAAATGTCTGAAGGTGGAAAAAATACTGCTGAAAAATTTAGAGCTCGTTTGCAAAACGAATTGCTTGAAGGCAACGAAGTTCCACTAGATGTTTTGAAAGCCCTCCATTTTGAACGCGAAGCCCAAGTAAAAAGTGATGTGGAAAGAATTGCTTCTGAATACAGTGTGCTTGGAACTGAATCATCAAAAATTGCTGAATATCTCCAACGTGGACGTGATACAGCTCGTCAGATTCAAAATGCGCCGATTCAATTCCGTGCAAAAGAGCAAGCCGTCATTGAAATTTCATATCCCAACAAAACTGCCGAAATTTTGGATTTAGCACAACAACTAATTCGTATCCCATCGGTCACTGCTTCACCAAATGAAAGACTCGACGAAGTTCATCGTGCAGGCTCGTTGATTGATGATTATTTAAGAAATGCAGGTTTGGATGTCAAATTCTTCGACGGAAAGTATCCTGCTGTTTTTGCTCAATTCCCGCCATTTACTGCGAAATCTTCTAATTCCCCAATTCTTTTAACTGGTCATTTTGATGTCGTTGAACCCGAACCTGATGATTCACAATTTATTCCACGCATAGAAGGTGATTATCTGTGGGGGCGTGGCTCTGCAGATATGAAAACTGTCGTTGCCACTTATTTAGTCTGGATGAAAGACGCTTTGCGTGTAGCCAAATCAGAAGAGTTGGAATTGCCAAATATTTCTCTATTACTTGTTGGTAATGAAGAAAACGGAGAAGCAGAACAATGGGGCACGCCTCATGTATTAAAAGAATTAAATTTACAACCATCATTATTCATTGCTGGCGAACGCACTGGCGAAAAAGGCGATGAAATCTTTGGTGAAATTTGTGTCGAGAATCGTGGTGTGATGCGATTTGATGTCATTGCTCGTGGAACAAAAGGTCATTCAGGTGTGGCGGGTACAGGTGATTTGAGTGAGAAATTAATTTCTGCTCGAACTGCCTTGAATGAAATTTTTGACAAACATTTAAATTTGAAATCATCTGATGGCTGGCAATCGCAAGCAAAATTTCCATTTATCAATGTGGGTCAAGTGGGTGTGTATAACGTCACTGCTGGCGAAGGAATCTTAGGCGTTGAAATTCGTCCCATTCCTCAAGATGATATTTTCAAATTGAAAGATGAAGTTGAGAAATATTGTTCAACAAATAACTTGGAAGCAAAATTTTCTGTGATGGAAAATGGCGTAGCATGTGACCCAAATAATCAAGCATTGACCATGTTGAAGGGTGCAGTCAAACAGGCATCAGGCGAAGTCGAAGCGAAGATTGGGAAAAAACTTCCAGGCACAAGCGCAAGGTTCGCACCCAATGGTCAAGCCGTTGTGTGGGGACAATCTGGTGTAGGTCCACATGCAAAAGATGAACGACACTATATTCCAAGCATTGAGCCATACTACAAAGCCTTGAATGAATTAGCAAAGTTGTGGAAATAATGTATGTCATTGCGAGGAGCCACGAAGTGGCGACGAAGCAATCTCATAATAAAGGTAGAGATTGCTTCGCCGTCAAAAAGCAAGTGCGACGGCTCGCAATGACATGATTCTTAAAACCGAAAATGAATAAAGATGCGCCCAAAGTTTTTATCATCTTTTTCTACACGATGATATAACTTTTTGATATGACCTTGATTGAGAAATCGTAAAACTTTCTTTTTAAGTTGCCCGCTTCCTTTGCCTGGGATTATCTCAACTAGATTAATCTTTTTATCAATGGCTTCTTCTACAATGCGATTTAATTCTTTGTCAATCATATCGCCTTTGTTGTAAATATCATGTAGGTCTAGTTTTAGTTTCGCCATAATTGTTTACTCAAACTGCGGTCTTCGACGATTTTTCTATAGAATAAATATAAAACGGAATATTATCGCCTTCGTAACCATCCACTTTTCTTTCAAACTTCATGCCAATTTTCTCTGCTACTTTTTGTGAGCCGATATTTTCAGGGTCAATTAAACAAATCAATCTTGATAAATTTAAGTTTTCAAAGCCATAATTCAATATGCCTTCAGCCGCTTCAGAGGCGAGACCTTGTCCCCAATATTCTTCGGCAATGGTGTATGCAACTTCAATATCGAATTGATTATCAATCGTCCATGGTAATAAACCACAACGCCCGATAAATTTTCCTGTTTCTTTGTGAATCGTCGCCCATAATCCCAATTCAGGATGTTTGGGATGCCCGTGCATGTGCCATTCTAATTCTTCTTTGGCTTCTTCATAAGAACGTGGCGCATCGGGAATATATTTTGTGATGTTGGGGTTTTGATATAACGCCCACAATGAATCTAAATCATCTAATGTTTGATGACGTAATATCAATCGCTTTGTTTCTAAAATTTTCATTATTTTTTATTTGGTAAAAAATCAAACGGCGGACGTTGATTTAACTTAATTAAATTTGCATTTGATTCACTCACATGCAATGCCGTTAATGAACCTGTATCACAACTTAATCGCTGAAAGTGGTCAAGTGGCATTCCAAGAAAATGTGCCACTGCTAATTTAATTGGGTCAGCATGAAACACAACTGCAATCACATCTTGTGGTTTATTATGTTTTTGAATCACGCGCTCCAACACATTGACAATCCGCATCTGACATTCAGGAAATGACTCACCATCAGGAAAACGAAAACGCGATGGCGCGTTTTGCACAATCTTCCATGCTTTCGTCAGCCGCAAAATTTTCCACGAACGTCCTTGCCATTTGCCAATCAATGTATCCATCAAATCGGGTTCTTGATTGATTTTCAATTTATGCGAGTCAGCAATTGGATGTACAGTTTCCATTGCCCGTTCAAGCGGACTTGCATAAATCGCTTTGATTGGCACATCTTTCAACGCTTCACCCAACGCCTCAGCTTGTTTCTTCCCGCGTTCATTTAAGTGCACACCTGGAATTCTCCCTGCCATCTTCCCAGTTTTGACGTAATCATTTTCACCGTGACGAATTAGTAATAAAGTTGGCATTATTTTATCTTTCTCTTCATCTCAATAATTTTTTCTTCACTCATATCAGGGATGTGCTTCACTTCCGTAATTCCCAACGCTTTTCTTTGCGCTTCGCGCCACATTTCTAGGCGAGCGCCTACTTGAGATTCATAGCCTTCTTGTGAAGGAGTATAAAAATAAGTACCTAATAATCTTTTCGGTAAATATTGCTGTGGCGTAAAGTGACCTTCATGCTCGTGCGGATACACATAATCTTTTCCTTGACCCGTTGCGGCACGGTCTCGATTGCCATCTTGTAAATGTCGAGGAACCGAAACTTGACCCTCTTCTTCAATCTTTTGCATGGCTTTGAAATACGCCCCAGCCGTATTTGATTTTGGAGCCGTTGCTAAATACAAAGTCGCTTCAACAATTGGATAAATTCCTTCAGGTAATCCAATAAATTCATACGCCTGCATCGCAGAAGAAGCCACAACTAAACCCATTGGGTCTGCTAAGCCAATATCCTCACCAGCGAGAATAATTAATCTGCGAATGATAAATTTGGGGTCTTCACCTGCATAAATCATTTTTGCCAGCCAATATAAAGCCGCATCAGGGTCAGAGCCGCGTAATGATTTTATAAATGCAGAAATCGTGTCGTAATGCGCATCGCCGTCTTTGTCATATAAAACGGCGCGGCGTTGAATCGATTCTTGGGCAACATCTAATGTAATGTGAATTACGCCATCATTATTGGGTTGCGTAGATTCAACAGCAAGTTCTAAAGCATTCAGTGCATTTCTTGCGTCGCCAGATGAAACTTCGATGAAATGCAACCGAGCCTCACGGTCAAGTATGATGCGTTTATTTCCATAGCCGCGTTCTTTGTCAGATAAAGCACGGTCAAGCAATAAACCAGTCTCATCTTTATTCAAATTTCTCAATTGAAAAACACGCGAACGAGAAATCAATGCTTTGATAACTTCAAAATATGGGTTTTCAGTTGTTGCACCAATTAAAGTAAACGTGCCATTTTCAACATGCGGAAGCAACGCATCTTGTTGGGCTTTGTTCCAACGATGCACTTCATCCACAAATAAAATTGTTCTTTCATTATGCAATCGTCTGCGTTCAAGTGCTTCATCAATCACAATGCGCAAATCCGCTTTGCCTGCAAGGATTGCCGAAATAGTAACGAAATGACTTTTTGTAGTATTTGCGATGACTTGCGCTAACGTGGTTTTACCAGTGCCTGGAGGTCCCCATAAAATAATAGATGAAAAAAGACGGTCCGCCTCAATCGCACGCCTCAACAGTTTTCCTGCACCGACGATATGTTCTTGCCCGATATATTCTTCGAGCATGCGCGGACGCATACGCGCCGCAAGCGGCGCTTCGCTTTTCATTCTTTCTTGCATGGCATGGTCGAAGAGGTCAGACATATTTTTTAGAAAGAGTTGACTGCTTTTTCTACATCATTATAGGCTTCAATATATGTTTCAAAGCCGCCAAGCTCAAAGGCTTCTTTTACGCGTTCAGATAAATTGACTACTTTGATAAATGGAGATTTGTATTCACCTGCACTCATCTTCTTGCGGAGTTCATCATCATTTGCATCTTTGTGTAACGTACGGAGTTGATTGAATAAATTATGAATCACGCGCAAACCAGCACTGCTCATGTAAGCAACTTCTTTCAAATTCAAAAGCAAATATCTTGCGCCATCTGTAACAAGTTGTTCAGATTGTGATTGAAATTCTTGATAATTGGATGCGTCAATATCACCTTTGACGTTAATAATAGTCACAGGCACGCGGGCATTTTGAGTAGTTGAAGTAATTTCAAGCATAAGGCTTTTCCTATTTTAACCGTTTGGGATTTCTTCTGCACTGGTTTGATGCGATTGATTGACGATGTAAATTCCTGTTAAGGCAATCGCTCCACCTAGCCATTGGATAGGCGTTGGAATTTCACCAAGCAAAGGAATAGCGAGGATAGTTGTTAGTATTGGCTGACCGACCAAAGTAGGCGATACGACAGAAGCGGGTAAGTGCCCTAAGGCGTAAGAGATGGCGAGGTATCCAATCATTTGAGAAACAATGGCAGTAGCAAAAAAGACAATCCAAGTTTGTGATGAATATCCTGTTAATGGATTTTTTAGAATAATGTTGATGATGAAAATAAAAAATGTAGCACTCACACCAACGAACCAAGTATAACGAAACGGGTCTAAATATTTTCTTCCGCGCTGGGTAATCAGTTGATAAAGTGCATAAAAGATTGCGGCAGTGCTGGCAAGCACATCGCCGATGTTGATGCTTAAATCTTCTGCAAAGTTAGCACCAACAACAAATGTCGCACCGACTAACGATAATACTAACCCAATCCAAAACGAGCCGCGTAATTTTTCGCGCAAGAAAAAGAATGCTACCAATGCCACCCAAAGCGGAGAAGTGTTACCAAGCAAAGTGGCTTTGGCGGCGGTTGTAAATTTGACTGATGTGTTCCATGTGGCAAAATCTAAGGCGGTGAATAAACCTGCCAAAAGCGGAAACCAAACCCAACGCATTTCAAGCGGAGGTAAAGTTTTTTGGCGTTGAATAAAAAATGGCAGAAATAAAATGGTGGCGATGGAAACACGATAAAACCCAGTGACTGGACCAGGTGCATCTGCCCAGCGCACGAACATGGCTGAGAGACTTAAAGCAGTGATTCCAATGAGAAGTGCAATATAAGGGAAAGCTCTATTTTGTGACATGAGGCAGTATTGTACCTCATGCGTGTTACATCATCCGCTTCATGTTCATTAAGTCGAGGGTAGGCAAAAGTTCGCTGAGCTTACGCAGGCTGAAGTCAGGTTTGAAGCGGTGCATGTCTTCTGCTGTAAATTGGGCGCGGCGGGTAATCCAAATGGTTTTCATGTTTATTTTTTTGGCGCCGTAAATATCGGCTACCAAACTATCGCCAATCATCACGGCTTCTTGTGGCATGATGCTCCATTGTGCTAATGCAATTTCAAAAGCGCGTGGATGCGGTTTGCGATAATAACAAGCGGCAGAGGTGAGTACAAAATCAAAATAATCACTGATGCCGAAATTTTGAATCAGTTGTTGCACGTCTTTATCATCGCCTGCGTTTGAAAAAATGCCTAAATGAAATTGACGTTTTTTTAAGGAGCGCAAGGTTTCGAGACAATCTTTCTCTAATTCCCAATTGGTTTGGGTGATGGCATACATCGCGTCTAAAGCTGACCTGAGAATGGATTCTGAAACTTCGGCATAGTTTAATTCTTTGAGCAATTCAAGTAGTACAAAGTGATATGTTGTTTCTCGAAAATCCATATCGCGTTGGTTGTAATATTTTTCTAAACGTGCGCGAAAAACTTTTGCGTTGAGTTGAATATCATACTCATTGAGTTTATTGACTAAGGCTTCGTCGGCTTGGCGATGAATATCTGCCCAATCTTTTTGGGCGTGCATGAGTGTGCCGCCTAAGTCAAACAAAATGTGTTTAATAGAAGAAACAGCCATTCAGTGTATATACCTGAATGGCTGTTTTTCGTAAAGGGGTATTAAGAGGGATGTTTATTCGATGTATAAAACGCCACTTTGCACGAGTTGGTTATCAATATATAACTCTAGTAAGTATTCGCCAGGGGCAAGGTAGAAAACATTTGTATAATCAAAACCAAAGTGTGTGTACCATGTGTTTCCTTCGCTTAAATCTTGATTGACGACCCTGCGAAGCGGTAAATACTCGTATCCATCAATAAATACTTTCCAAATATATTGTTCGGTTGCTGGACCGCTATAAGTGAATTGCACATCAAAAGATACTTCTCCATACGACATGGTATTGTCAGTATCTGGCTCAAAATCTGTAATATATCCTTCATTGTCTTTGCCAGTCACATGCCCAAATACAAATGTGCCTACTTGTGCACTGGTTTCGCCTGTTGGCAAGCGGCTGTCGTATTCTAAGGCGGTGGTAGCCTCTTTTAAGCGAATCATTTGTTGATAGGCAAAGTCACGAATTTCATCGTGATTGCCACGCACTAGGTTGGCGGCTGGGGCTTGCGTCCAGTAATTGCGATTGCCATCCAGTTCGTCAATTAGATTTCGCAAATCAATGGCGCTGGCATCCATGTAAAACCAAATGGAGGAGGGTGGTTCTTTTTGGTCACTACGGGCTTGGCTAATTTGCCTTTCGGCTTCGCGCATGAGTGCATCATATTGCTCTTTAGAGCGGGTTAGATCTCCCATCACTAAATAAGTAAGCGCTTGATTCATTCTCATGCCTAGCACTTCGGGATGGTTTTGCAGAATCCGTTCATTGGTTTCTAATGCTTTTTCATATTCCCCAACGAGATAATACGTCCAGCCTAAATTCCAGTTTGTGCTGATGTCGTCTAAACCACGCGCGCGAGCGGCTTCATAATCTGCTATGGCAGTTGAATAATTTCCTAGTGAGTAATACACATTCGCACGTTCATAATAGGCTTTGGCATAGTTAGGTCTTTGTGCAATGGCAATATTGAATTTTTGAATGGCTTCTTCGTAACGCCCCTGTGTAGAAAGCCCAACACCCTCGGCATACGCTTGAATAGCAATGTGATTTACTACTGGGCGGCTAAAGTATTGATATAGCGAAATGCTAAACCAAGCAATACACACGCCAACAATTCCAGAACCTACTAACACGAACAACCAACGTACACGCCCTGCTAATGCTAACGAAAGACCATACAAAGACAAAGCAACCGTTAGCAATGTAATTTGCACAATCATATTATCGGCAATGTTATCGGTGATGTTGCCTAACTCTGATTCGGCTAAATAAGTTTCATAAAGCGTTTGCGCCTTAACCACGAATTTTTCAGAACGATATAACTGAGTATATGCAGTTCCATCTGTCGAGTCGAAATAATTTTGATTCCCCAGCATATCGCTAATGTCAATAATCCGTTTTTGTACTTCGCGGTATCGGTCAGCGGCATCATAATCTCCATGGTCTTCGGCAGATACAATCTGCCAGTACAACTCATTCCATGTTTGATACGCCCCTTGCCACTCATAACTATACTTAATTTCGCCAACAATTTCTTCTCGGGTTGCATCAATCGAATTTCGTTGTGCGCTCCTACGGGCTTGGTCTGACACATTAGAAACCACGTTTTGGAAAAACGCAATCACTGCAACCAACACTGCTACCGAAGCGATTAAGATAGTAACTAAATTATCAAAACTTTTATCCGCTTTTACTTGCTCACTCATGATAATAGCCCTCCTATCGCCAAGCCAAAGATTCCACCCAGGGCAAATAAAATACCAAGCGATACCCATAAATACTTAATACTTTTTTCAGTTGCTTGGGCAAGAGTCAAAAACCAAAAAGAAATCGCAAATACAATCATCATAGAAGCGTGAGAAGACGAAGTGACGCGCAACGCATCTGATTGGTCAAAATAAGGTTGTGGGTTCAAATCTTCCTGTTGCGTATCTTCTGCCCACTCTCCATCAATCTGACGTTGAATATCAAACGATAACGCATCAGAACCTAAATAGCGTGAATCAAAAAAATAAAAACGAATCCCTTCTGCCACTCCCCATGATTCCTTTTGAAGTTTTTCGTTATCATAATATTGATACCCTAATTCATCGTAACGCAAAAAATCTGTAAACGCACGATAATCCTCATACGCATCAATATGATTAATAATTTGTGCCTTTTGCCCGCGAATAGCAATATCTATCCCACTAAAATCCATATCGCCTGCGCTCGAAACCGCCACAGCCGAAAAACATGCCGCCGAAGCACCAAGCACTGTTACCACTGCCACTAACACAGCCACAAACGACTTAAATCTCTCTTCTTTCATAATACTTCTCCTTTGGTGGAAGGAAAATTAACCAGCACCCTTCAAGTATATGCCCGTTGGGTCTAATTCGTTTCTTAAAATTTTCAATTCCTTCTTTGTGATAGATTCTGTCACACGAACTTTGGGTGCTATCTTCAAACTCCAGCCTGTATTCTGCACCGCTTCTTCCACGCTTTTAGTTGGGTGCAGCGCTGTGAGTATCATTTCGCCCGAATCATCTGGCTCCATAATCCCAATGTCCGTAACCACAGCCAACATGCCACCGCCACGCAACCCTCTCGCTTCGCGTGAGCCTTTGCCATGAATAAACCCAGCCGATGTCATAAACTCAACTTTTTCAGGAAATCTTCTTTTTTGATGTGGAGTCATGATATAGCAACGATTTGCCCACGCCGCAATTTCTTGCGAACCACCTGAACCCGGCAACCGTACTTTTGGGTTCTGGTAGCCGCCAATCGTTGTAGCGTTGATATTTCCATATTTATCAATTTGTGCACCACCCATAAAACCCACATCCACATTACCGCGTTGTAGATAATTTGAAAAAATATCATACATACTCACAACCGATAATGACCCACTGACCAAAGTTGGGTCGCCTATTGAAAGGGGAAGCCGTTCAGGTTCAGCACCAATCACGCCTGCTTCATAAATCATTACTAAATTTGGGGCATGTGTCCGCTTGGCTAAATTGCACGCCAAATTTGGCTGACCCACGCCAACGAAAACCACATCACCATCTTTTAACAACCTTGCCGCATTGACAATCATCAACTCAGCAGATGAATATTTTATTTCAGTCATAACTCTCCAGTCATTGTCATTCTGAGCCGCGCTCTTGCTTTTGCGGCGAAGAATCTCTACTATTATTTTCGAGACCCTTCGCTTGCCCTTTCACTTCGTTCAGGGCTTTGGCTCAGGGTGACACTAATAAAATGATTTATTTTCTCAAACACTTCCTGCGGATATTCCAATGGAAAAATATGAGTTGCTTTTTCTAAAACTTCTATTTGAATTTTTGGGTTTTTCTTTTTTATCAATTTTTCCGCATTTTCTAAAAATGTATCCGACTCATTTCCGCGAATGATTAAAGTCGGTAGTTCAAGTTTATGCAAATTATTCCAAATATCAAAATCTTGTAAACCAGTTAAATAGATGTGGCTTTCCCATTCAGGGCTGAAAACTAATTCGTAAGTTCCATCCGATTTTTGTTTTGTAATACCTTGAATATAATTTTTCAAACTTTCATCATTCATGTACTTGAAAACTTCTCTGGTTCGATAGCCTTGAAAAAGAGTATCAAGATTATCGAAAGTTTTTCTACGTTTTAATGCACTTGCTACTCTTGGATGTAATCTTTTCCCTAAACCGAGTCCGTAAATAATTTTCCATGTAAAGATAAAAGATGGAACAAAAAGTACAGGGTCTAACAAAACTAAGGCGCGAAATTTATTTGGGTTCTGCAATGCCGCTCGCAATGTGACAGTTGCCCCAATGGAATGACCAACTCCAAGTACAGAATCAGGTTCATAGTCAGATAAGAAGCGATGTAAGTCATCAGAAAAAATTTGCCAGTGTTTTACATCTTCTATTCTTGCGTCATCCCATAGCGGGCGAAGTTTCATGCCGAAAAGATGATATTGATTTTGTAAAAGTTCAAATAAATTTTTATAAACTTCTGGCGGGTAACCATTAGCGTGTAAAAAGTGCATTGGCAACCCATCGTTGCCGAAATTAAAACTTGATATCTCGTTACTCATTTCTTGTCTACTTATTTACCTGTCTACCTGTTTACTTATTCTGCGAATCAATAATTTCCATAATTTACTTTGTCGCTATAACGCGCTTTCACTTTCAAGCGTTTGTGTGTTTTCGCGCCGAGTTTTTTCCAATACGCATTTCTATCTTTTACACCATACACCCATTCATCCAAATATTTTTTTACAAGTTCAGGCGATTCGCTGATTTTGTCCCATGCCAAATAAAATTCATTATCACGGTCATAATATCCTTGTGAATAAGATGGATGACTCGCAAACGGAACATGACAAACTGCACTGACAATGATGCTTGGAATCATGGTGCGATTCGGGTCTGACCTGATAACTGATTCATCTACAATTTCTTCGGCAGTGACGATAACTTTTTTTGCGGCAAACGCGGCTTCTTTTTGCTCGCCGATGATTCCCCACAAATGAGAGTTGCCATTTTTATCTGCCCGTTGCACATGGACAATTGCAACATCTGGATTTAATGCGGGAACAAGGACAACATCTTTACCACCATAAGGGTCTTCGATTCTTTTAATTAATGGATTCGCAATTTCTAAATCTTCTGCACCAGTTTGATTCATTGGTAAAAATGGCAAGCCTGATGCACCTGCTTGCAAACGCGTAATCATGCCAAAATGAGAATATTCTTCCCATTCGAGTTGACCTTGCTCAATTGCCTTGCGGACGATTCTCAACGAGCCAACGCCGGGGTTTCCCATATAAGAAAAGATAACTTTTTTTGCACAACCAGCCGCAACCATTTGGTCATAGATTAAATCAGGCGTGGCGCGTGCCAGCGTGAGATTCTTTTTGCCTTGACGAATCATCTCATGCCCAGCCGCAAATGGAATCAAATGGGTAAAGCCAGCCGCATAGACCACGTCACCATCACTGACAAATTCTGAAATTGCTTTTTTCAACGAAACAAATTTAGACATAAAATAAAATGTTATTCTCCTTCATCTTCTTCTACTGCTTTTGGAACAGGCTTCGAGCCTTTTCCACCGCCTTTTCGCATATTTTTTATCCAAGCGAATCTACCTGCTGGCGGTGGCTTGGCTTTTTTGCGGCGCATGTACCAGCCTATGCCGATTAATAGAACGGCGATAAACAAAAAATCAAAATCAACCTGCTCAGCAAGGTCTGAGACGACAAACAACAAAAAAGCACCCATGCCGATTACAAAGAAAAATGTTCCAACGCGCACTACAAAGGGGTCATCATTTTCCATAGTAGTTCCTGTTTGAATTATTTTACCCCATACAAAAAAACTTCCGAAGTTTCATGTACTTCGGAAGTTTAACTTGCTTATTTCTTCTTGCCTGATTTCTTTGCTGTCTTCTTGACGACTTTCTTAGCCACTTTCTTTTTGACAACTGCTTTCTTCTTTGCGGCTTTTGCCTTCACTGGAGCATGTTTGACGGATGTTTGAATCTGCTCGTGCATATACAACTGAACATAATAATATCCACCGCCATTTTTGCCACTTGCGCCAGAGCCTTTCCAGCCACCGAAAGGTTGATAGCCAGGCCACGCGCCAGTTGTTGCCCCTTGTGGGCGATTTGCATAAGTTACGCCTGCTTGGATATTGTCAAAGAACCATTCGGTTTCTTTTTGGCTTCCGTAGAAACCAGCCGTTAACCCGTAATTCACATCGTTCGCAATTTGCATCGCTTCATCTAAATTGCTGACCTTGCCAATCATGCTAATCGGCAAGAACATTTCATGTTTCCACAAGCGGTGATTGAAAGGTAAATTTGTCACGAAAGTCGGCTCACAATAAAAGCCTTTGTTATACATGCCACCAGATTTGACATTGCCACCTGTCAAGAAAGTTGCACCTGCTTGATTGATTTCTTCTGTATAACCTTTGAATTCGTTATAAGCATTTTGATTAATCACTGGACCTAAATATGTTGCACGTTCGGTTGGGTCACCAATCACAAGTGCATCCACTTTTTCTTTCAACTTAGCAACCAATTCATCGTAAACAGCATCCTCTACAAGCACGCGAGAAGCGGCGGAGCATTTTTGTCCTTGTAAACCAAAGGCTGAACGATAAATCCCAGTTGCCGCATCTTCGAGATTTGCATTCTTTGAAACAATGGCTGGGTTTTTACCACCAAGTTCCAAAATAACAGGGCGAATGTAATTGCGATTCGCAAAATCACGATACAGTTTCATGCCCACATCAAATGAGCCAGTGAAAGTTGCACCATCAATTTCAGGGCTATCTACTAAGGCTTGACCTAATGTAGAACCTGGACCTGTTACAAAATTCACCACACCATTTGGAATGCCTGCATCTCGTAAACATTCAACAAACAAGCGTACAATCCATGCCGTGTCCGAAGCGGGTTTAATCACAACAGTATTGCCAGCAACAAGTGCCGCGCCAGTTGGACCACCCGTCAACGCAAATGGAAAATTGAATGGAGAAATAATTAACCACACGCCATAAGGTCGCAAGACAGATGTATTTGTTGAATCAAAACCAACCAATGGGTCTTTCAACATCGGTTTTACAAACCCATTATTTTCTTCCATCATTTGAGCGGGGAAGTACATCAAATCTGCGGTTTCTTGCACATCGCCCAATGCTTCCATACGATTCTTACCAACTTCTAAAGACATTGCCGCGCCTAATTCAAAAATTCTTTTTTCAATTAATGCGCTGGCTTTACGAACCAATTGCACGCGCTTTTGCCATGGCGTTCTACTCCATGATGGAAAAGCCTTACGCGCCGCATCAATTGCCATTTTTGCATGTGAAGCGTTGCCTTTTTGCATCACAGCCAAAACCCAATCGGTGTTCACAGGTGAACGGTCTTCAAATTTTTCATCGGCAAAAACATCTTTGCCATCAATAAACATTGCATGTTCTTTGCCCATATTGCTTTTCAGGTTTGCAATTGCTTTTTCAAAACCAGTATGCAAAACTTCGGGCGGGTTGAACATCGTCGAGTAAGTCAGTTTGAAATCTGCCATAAGAAAATCTCCTTATATTAATTTATTTGCTCTATCAGGGTCTAAGACCCTGATAGAGCAGAGTATAGCGTAGGATGTGTGCCGCGTCAAAGCAGGTTAGAATTTTATGAGTTTTTGTAAGATGATAAGATGTAACAGTATCATTAAAACCAATATGATGAAATTCCGCCTCTTTTTCTTGACCGTGTTCTTGGTGACTGTACTACTTATCGCCTCTTGCGCCCCAGCCCCTGCAACCCAAGAGGCACTTGTCCTTCCGCCCACAGCATCAGCCATTGACAATGTTGTAGTAACAGAAACAACTGTCCCCAATGTTGAAGCGACACAAATCCCAGCGGTGCAACCTGTAGCCACATCTCGTGGAGCAGATTTGCATGCCACAGACCCAACTACAGTTTCACTAGCATCGGGTCAATATCAGTTAATTGAATTTTTCCGCTTTACCTGATTTACCTGCCGCACCATGGCGCCTATGGTTCATAGGCTCGAAGCAGAATATTTTGGACGAGTGATTTTTAGTTATTTAGACGCAGACGACCCACGCACGCAAATTTTTCAACGTGAGTTAGGTTTTTTCTATCAGCCTGAATTATATTTCTTAGACCCAAGTGGAAATGTGATACAAAAGTTTATCGGCTTTGTTTCGGAAGAAGAATTAAGAAATTTGTTTGATACCCACACACAATAATAAAAACACTCTTAACCCAAAATTTAATTTGGACGCAGATAAACGCTGATAGCGCTGACAAAAGCAAAAAATCAGCGTTTTCTGTGTGAATCAGCGTCCTATTTTGTTCTTAAAAATAAACTTACCTGTGAAACCTTAATGTTGAGATGTGCTATGTTTATCCACCCATTACAAAGTCACTCATAATGTTGATAAAAATTTCAAAGATGACCAAAAAGAATGGCGAAAGAATGGTAATAATGAGCCGATAAAAAATTGTGCCTTCAAAGGGCCAATCGGGAGATTTGTTAATCAGTTCAATTGCCTGCTTAATCGAAATCATACTTTCAGTTTGTTTGAGATAGGTGCTGGATAAATCTTTTTTCGTGTCTTTGGCAAGCGTGTTGTATAACTTTTCGGCTTCTTCTTGATAATCTTTGTGCAATTTATCGAGCATGTTTTGTTTTATCACTACCATGCGATGATGTACTTGCCATAATGGTAGAAAAAAAGTAATTGGAACTAAAATAAAATACATCACCACATAAAAAATATATTCGGGGATAGGTACTTCAATCACAATAGGTTGCAAGCCTAAATTTAATCCAATAATCGCGGCAACGCCGATGATTTCAAGCGAAAATCTTTTTACTGTACTGAATACCTCGATTTTGTCTGTATCTAATGTGAGCGGAAATTCTGTATATTGAAAGAGTTCAGTTAATGCCATAGATGTAGCAATATGCCGTGTGACAATCATGCCAATCATGCTCATAGCAAGGAAGCGTGTGCCAAATACTAAAATAATTTGCACCCAATTTGCATTTTCCCAACTTGTGCCGATGTTTGCTACAGCATTTAACACTCCAAACCCTGCGCTGACCAAGCCAATTGCAATGCCGAGAATCCACCAAATAGATTTAGCGTGCCATTTTTTTATTTTTTCGTATGGAATGGAGTCTAAGTTTTCTTCTTTGAAAAAGCGCGTCACGCTTTGGTAAATGCGTAAAATACTTTTTGGCTGATAAGCATAATAATAACCCGCCATTGGGAATACTAGAATAATGTTGATAATCGTAATTAAATCGCTAGCAGGGGAGATGCTTAATAAAGTTGGGATGACATACCCATACAAAAAACCTGCAAACATGAAAAACAAAATCATGCCAAACCATTTCAACTTAAACGCGTTGAAAAATAATTTAGCGAGCGGGTCTGACCCTTGAATATCTTTTGTAGTTAATGGGTTTGCAGGCATGGATTTTTGAATGTTGACAGCAGGCAATTTATTATCTGCGGTCAATATAACTATTCACTATCTTTTACTCACTTTTATAGCTCTTCGCATCGGCAATTGCCTTTTGCACATTGACTCTTGGTAATAACAACAAGCCCATCACAAAGAAGAAGATTAATGAAAGAATTGCAATTCGCAAATCACCATAAATCTGATTTGCCAATCCAAACACCAACGGACCAATCCATGAAGTGCCACGTTCGCTGATTTCATAGAAAGAGAAAAATTCCGCTTCTTTGCCATTTGGAATCATTTGAGCAAATAAACTGCGGCTAATGGCTTGTGAACCTCCTAATACAATCGCAATAAACGCACCGAGGATGAAGAATTCAGTCACGCGGCTTTCACCTTGCAAACCGCCATAGGCATAAATCACTACACCAGCCCAAATCACCAAGCTGACGATAATCGCTTGCTTGGCACCAATCCATGTGGCGAGTTTGCCCCAAAATAATGCGCCGAAGAAAGCCATAAATTGAATCATCAAAATCACAGCAGTTAATGTCGTTTGCTCAATTTCTAAACCGCCTTGAATAATCGGTGCGGCGGCAAATGTAGCGGCAACAGCAATCACAGTTTGAATGCCATCATTATATAAAAAGTATGCCAATAAAAATTTCAACGTCTCCGGGAAACTTTTTACTTCACTAAATGTTTTTCGTAATTGCTTAAAACCAATGCTTACATAATTTTCGCCAGCGGGTAAAGTTCGTGCCGCATGGCGAGAACGTAATCGTGCCCAAGTTAAGTATGAAAATCCTAGCCACCAGACACCTGCTGAAGCAAGGTTGATGCGTACAGCCAAATCAGTTGGCACGCCGAGGTCTTCGCTAAAAATGAAAAAGGCTAAATTCAAAGCTAGTAAAATGCCTCCGCCTAAATAACCCATAGCCCACCCGTAAGAAGAGACGCGATCTCTTTCCTCTTCGCTAGCAATATCAGGTAAATATGCGTTATAAAAAACAATCGCCGCGCCAAATGCTAAATTCGCAACAATGTATAACACGCCGCCTAACCACCATAAATTACCTGTTACAAAAAACAGCAAAATTGTGGCAACGGCACCGATGGTTGCAAACAAACGCATCATCGCTTTACGTAAATGTGAATAATCTGCAATTGCGCCTAAAATAGGAAGAAATAAAACTTGCATAAAAACTGAAAACGAAATACAGTATGGCAAAAATGAATCGGGTGCAACGGGAATTCCTAAAAATGAAACTGTTTCTGTGCCTGCCGCTTCTGCCGCGCTTCTCGCTAAACTTGCTACAAACGGACCTAAAAATACTGTTCCCACTGTGGTGCTAAAGGCTGAGTTTGCCCAATCATACATTGCCCAGCCAAAAATTTCTTTCTTGTCGTTCACCAATACTTCTGCGCTTTCAGATGCCATGACTCCTCCAAAGGGGATAGGGATATGAACAAGAACTTCGGAAAGTATAACGGAATTTCGTTTTTTGATGTAAAGAATTAATCGTCCCGCAGGTTTTAACTTATAGATGTGATTAAATCAGAAAACCTGCGGGACGTTTGTTCTCGCGCTTCTTTCTTGACCTTCAACCTGCTACGCGCTAAAATGCTTTTTTCTTAACCTACACATTTCGTCATTGCGAGCCACGCTCTTGCTCTTTGTGGCAAAGCAATCTCCAACAGATTCATGCTTCGCACTCGCAATTACATAAAAGAGACATTATGTTTGAAACACTTACTGGACGATTAAACCAAATCTTTGATAACTTACGCAAACGCGGAAAACTTTCCGAAGCCGATGTTGATTCCGCGATGAAAGAAGTGCGTCTCGCTTTACTCGAAGCCGACGTGCATTTTAGCGTGGTCAAAACTTTTATTGCCAAAGTGCGTGAGCGTGCTATTGGAGCAGAAGTTTCTAAGGCTTTGAATCCTGGTCAGCAAGTTATCAAAATAGTTAATGAAGAATTGATAGCGACATTGGGTGAACCTGCGCCATTGAATCTCACAGGTCCAAAACCAAGAGTGGTGATGATGGTCGGTTTGCAAGGTGCAGGTAAAACCACAGCATCAGGTAAATTAGCCCGTTTGATGAAATCAAAAGGCGAACGAGTTTTATTAGTCGCTGGTGACCCGTATCGCCCTGCCGCAGTTAAACAACTGCAACAACTCGGCGAACGGCTTGACGTCGAAGTTGAAGCGGATACATCTATCACGCCGCCACAACTTGCTAAGCGCGCTGTCGAAAAAGCAGATAAAGGCGGGCATACGCTAGTCATCATAGATACGGCTGGGCGTTCACAAATGGACGAAGATTTGATGGACGAATTGCGTGCTATTTCGGCTGGCACAAATCCAGTGGATGTTTTGTTAGTGATTGACTCGATGATTGGTCAAGAAGCGTTGAACATTGCACAAGGATTCAAATCTGCAATTAATTTGACTGGTCTCGTTCTTACAAAAATGGACGGCGACTCGCGTGGTGGCGCGGCAATATCCATTCGTTCAGTGACTGGTATGCCGATTAAATTTATCGGTACAGGTGAAAAGTTAGATGCGTTAGAAAGTTATGACCCATCGCGTTTGTCATCACGTATTTTGGGCATGGGTGACATGATTGGCTTGATTGAAAAAGCCGAAGCCATGTACGATGCGCAAACAATGGAAAAGCAAGCCCAAAAGATGATGAAGGGCGAATTTAGTTTAGAAGATTGGCTTGACCAAATGAAGCAAATGAAAAAGATGGGTCCGCTTTCACAAATTATGGATATGTTGCCCGGGCAAATAGGGCAAGCCGCACGCAATATTGACCCACAAGAAGTTGAAAAATCTTTCAAGCATTCAGAGGCAATTATCAATTCAATGACTTTGAAAGAACGCCGTGACCCTGATTTATTAAACGCATCTCGCCGACGAAGAATCGCATCTGGTGCTGGTATGGAAGTGCAAGATGTGAACAAATTAATTAAACAATTCCGTGAAGCCCAAAAGATGATGAAGATGATTCAAAAAACAGGCGGTAAAGGATTGGGGAGAATGTTTGGGTAATTAGCCTGATAAAAAAGACAGACAATTATTTAATTTATCTTTCCGAAACTTGCTTTAATGTTTCAGCAGTAATGTTGTAGGCTTTCGCAAAACCTGCCACATACCTTCCGCCTTTGGGCGTGATGCGCCAGAAATTAAAATCTGCCAACTTAAATAATTGCTCTGATTCTGGAAAGCGTTCAAGATATTGTTTTTTGAGCAAGGTATAACCCGGTGCGCCGTTTTGAATTTGCTCTGCCTTGCCGCGAATCGAAACACGCGCTAAAGATTGAGGGTCACTTCGTCCATCATCAGTTTCGCAAATCAACAAACTGACTTCTTTGTTTTTTTGCATATCAACTGTGTGTTGCGCCAAACGGCTGACAAAAATATGAAAAGCAGAAAAATCATCCGCAAAAATATACGCCACCATAGAAACTTGCGGTGCTTCATCACGCATTGTGCCTAAAGTAGCAATACGTGTGCCTCGAATAATTTGCGCTAACACTTTCTCTGATTGTGCATCCATTATTGTTATTCGCTTATCGGCGGATTATCTAATCGTAAACCATGCCCACGCACAGTGTTGATATATTGATGACCATGGTCAAGCACAGCCAATCTATCGCGCAAGCGACGGATTAATGCATCTAAGGCTTGGTCTGAAACGCCAGCAGTTTGTTCTTCACCCCATACAATAGAGACAAGGTCTGCTCGTGAAACTACTTGACCTTGCTTTTCATATAACATCCACAATAACTTAAATTGTTGAGCTGATAATGGTGGCACAAGTTGTTGTTGATTCACCCACACCTGACGTGATTTTTGGTCCATCAACAAACGCCCAGAACGCGCTCCACCTTCTGCAAGTGGCATGGTTGCATCTGAGGTTAAAAACAAAAATTGTTGTGCAAGTGCTACACCCAACAAATCACCATCTTGCAACATAACGGGACTCGTCAATTCATTTCCGTTATGATTCGTTCCATTTTTACTGCCCAAATCTTCCATTGTCACACCTTCTGGCGTGGGTGTGATGCGTACATGAAAACGCGAGACTTGCCTATCTTGCAATTGAATATCACAAGTAGGGTCGCGTCCAATCATTAGCGTATGGTCTAACGACCAACGTTCGCCTTTCAAAGGACCATCTTGCGCGACGAGTACAGGATATTCTGCTTCGTGTTCCATACAAACCTCAATAACCGCCTTTCATAAAATTTCACTTGCGGATTTTTATACAATTTAATTTTTATTGAACAGAGACACAGCGAAACGATTTACTTCCAACATGACAAATCAACTCGCTGTGTCCCTACAGTGTTTATTCGTTTATAATATAGCAGAAAAGTGGAAATCTGTGCATAATCAGATTGTAACAAAATGTGATACACGCCGAAATTATCACAAACAATCTTATTCCACTTTGTAAGTAAAAAGGAGAAGATGCCCCAATCGTTAAAGAATGGGGAGGTCTTACGTGAACGCTACACCATTCAAGAAAAAATTGGTCAGGGCGGCACAGGCAATATTTATCTTGCAGAAGATATCCGCTTGCAAGGTAGGTTATGCGCCATTAAAGAAGTAGAACACAACCAGACTCTCCCCTCCGATATTTTAGAACAGGCTCGCGAACAATTTTTTCGCGAGGCTTCTGTGCTTGCACGCCTCGACCATCCCAACCTACCAAAAGTTTCGGATTATTTTTCAGAAGACTTGCGTGATTACCTTGTAATGGATTATGTGCCAGGTAAAGATTTACGCGAGTTAATGCAAGAAGCCAAACGCAACAAAACATTTTTATCTGAAAGTGAAGTGCTACGTTGGGCTGTGCAAATTGCAGATGCACTCAATTACATGCACCATCAAAGCCCACCAATTATTCATCGTGATATTAAACCAAGCAACATCAAAATCACACCCAGCGGTTTGGTCAAACTTGTAGATTTTGGTCTCGTAAAAATTATGGCACCAGATGAAGTGACCATCACCGTCATACAAGGTCAAGGAACTGCACTTTACACGCCGCTTGAACAATATGGCGGTGATGATACACATACCGACCCTCGTGCTGATATTTTTGCATTCGGCGCGACTCTTTATCATTTATTGACGAATGAACCGCCAGCCGAAGTTCGCAAACGCTTCTTAAATAACCGTAGCCTGATTCCCCCACGTGAAATTAATCCTAGCCTGAGCCTTCATGTGGAAAAGGCTATTCTGTGGGCTATGTCTTTGCATCCAGATAATCGCCCATTAAACGTCATTGCTTTACGCAATGCTTTAATTGGTAAGCAAGAAGTTCCGCAATTCCCCACAGTAGATACACTAGGTTTTGAATCTCCGCAAATTACAATTGTTTCATCCGAACAAATTGCAAGTTATGTAGCAGGTGGGCTATTTTTGATTGGCTTGGTTGCAACTTTATTAAGATAGAGTATAGCCTTATGAAAATCGGAATGATGGTAGATAGTTATAAACCTTACATTAGTGGTATTACCAATTATGTTGAGGTCAATAAAGAATATCTTGAAAAAATGGGGCATGAAGTATTCGTCTTCACGTTTGGTGATTTAGACTACAAAGATAACGAAAAAAATATCATCCGCAGTCCCGGTGTTCCCTTAGCAGACTCAGGATTTTATTTATCCCTGCGATACAAACGCTTTGCATGGAAACTTTTAAGAACAATGGATGTTGTGCATGTGCATCATCCATTTTTAAGTGGGCGTTTGGCATTGCGTTACTGTCGCCCAATGAAAATTCCAATTATTTACACAAATCATACGCGCTATGATTTATACGCCCAAGCCTATTTTCCATTAATGCCAGATGAAGTTAGCACAGGTTTATTACAAGCCTATATGCCATCATTTTGCAAAGCAGTAGATTTGGTTGTAACACCCTCAGCGGGGATGGAGAGAATATTGCGTGAATTAGAAGTAGAAGAACCTATTGAAATTGTTCCAAATGGCGTAGATTTAAGAAATTTCAAATCTGCAAAACCACTTTCACGAGCAAAATTTGGCTACAAAAAAAATGATGTAATTCTCGTGTACGCCGGGCGAATTGCAGTAGAAAAAAACCTACCATTTTTAATTGAAGCCTTCACAGGAGTTGCCAAAGCAATTCCCAATGTGCATTTGCTATTAATTGGCGGTGGTATTCAACAATATGAAGAAGAAATTCACACACTAATAAAACAATTGAATTTTTCAAAGCGCATCAAAGCCATTGGCAGAGTTCCTTATGAACAATTGCCACAATATCTCGCCATGTGTGATGTTTTCGTCACTGCCTCCGTGACAGAAGTTCATCCATTATCTGTTATTGAAGCTATGGGAGCAGGTTTACCTGTGATGGGTATCGAATCGGTTGGCGTTGGTGATACCGTAGAAGATGGTGTTACTGGATTTTTATCTACCGAAGATTTGCCTGCGTTTACAGCCAAATTAACCCGCCTCTGCCTCGACCCAGACCTGCGTGCCAAAATGGGCAAATCTGCTCGGCGAGCATCTTCTGCCTATGCTATTGAAAGAACTACACAAATGATGTTTAATCTCTACCAATCGGTGATTAAAAAATCTAAAAAGAAAAAATTAAATTGGGGTGTAAAACTTCAAAAATTGTTACAAGAGTTTATTTCATGAATAAGCATAATCAGCAACTTGGTAAATGGGGTGAAGAAACTGCCGTACAATGGCTTAGAGAACATGGTTATGAAATTATTGCACAAAACATCCGCACGCCGTATGGTGAAATTGACATCATCGCCAAACAAAAAGATATGACGGTTTTTGTGGAAGTGAAGACGTTAACTTCTAGTAAAAATTTTTTCCCAGAGCAACAGATTACTGCACGTAAGCGTGAACACATGCTCAATGCCGCTCAGCATTATGCCGCTGAAAATAACATCAGTCACTGGCAAATTGATGTAATTGCGATTGAAGGAAAACAAGACCCGCAAATTACTCACTTTGAGAATGCGATATAATTTTCATCTCATCTGTACAAGTTAAAATAAAATTCTCAGAAGCAGTACCAAGCATCTATTAAGAGAAGAAGCGGTTTTCATCAAAAACACATAGGAGAACATTATGACAGATAGAGTCATCGGCACCGATGTTAGTTTTTATCAAGACGACCCCCAAACTCCGCAGGGTATAGATTTTACACAAATGCGCCGTAATGGTGCGGCGTTTGCGATTATTCGCGCAGGTCAAAATTTGTGGATAGACCGCGATTTCAAAGTAAATTGGCGCGAGGCAAAAGCCGCTGGTATTCCGCGTGGTTCGTATTGGTTTTATGATAGCCGCGCCGACCCGAAGAAACAAGCCGAGTTGTGGGTCTCTTTATTTAATGGTGATACTGGCGAATTGCCACTGTGGGCAGATTTTGAAGATAACTACAAAGGCTCTTTTGCAGGTTGGAAGCATTGGTATAACTTTATTGAACGTTTGAAAGAGCTTTTACCAAATAAAGAAATTGGTGTTTATACCGCTTATTATTACTGGCAAGAAAACACAGTTTCAGTGGGAATCCCAGCTGCTTCGTTAAATTATTTCAAGCAATATCCGTTGTGGGTGGCGAATTATGGTGTTGCAAACCCGCTGATACCTAGACCATGGACAACTTGGACGCTATGGCAATTTACAGATAAAGGTGATGGTTTTCCTTATGGCGTTGAAAGCAAAAATATTGACTTAAATTATTTCAATGGAGATATTGAAGATTTTTATCAGAGATTTGGCATTAGCCATATTCCTGTTCCAAACCCAACACCGAGCAATGATTATCGCGTGACGGCTTCACCATCTTTACGAGTGCGTGAAGCACCCAATACTACCGCCAAACAAATTGGAAGTTTGTTCCTGAATGAAGTAGTTGAAAAAATTGGCGAAAGTACAGATAAAAATTGGCTGAACATCAAACGCAAAGATGGAAGTTTGAGTGGCTGGAGCTTTTCTGCTTACTTGCAAAGACTTTCCGCTTCACCCGACCCCCAACCTGAACCTGAACCCACACCAGAGCCTACACCCGAGCCGACCCCAACTCCAACTCCGACCCCAACAAATAAATGGTATAAAGTAACAGCATCTCCATCATTACGAGTACGAGCAGGTGCAGGGACAAATTTTACGCAAATTGGAAGTTTATTAACAAATGAAGTTGTGCAAGAAATTGAAGCCAATGCAGACCGCACATGGTTAAGAATTCGTAAAGAAGATGGGAGTTTAACAGGCTGGGTATCGAGTGAATATCTTGCACCAACGACCGCGCCAGAATATCCTACTCCACCAGATGAAGAAGATAAAGATTGGTATCGTGTTACTGCCGCACCTTCATTGAAAGTGCGCCAAGGACCTGGGCTTGAGCATGACTCACTTGGTTTGGTTTATTTTGGTGAGTTGGTAGAAAAAATTGATTCAAACTTAGATGGAACATGGTTCAAAATCCGTAATAAAGACCGTTCATTAGTTGGTTGGAGTTCAAGCCAATACTTAATTAGTGCAGGTTCTCCAACCCCAGAGCCAACGCCGCCACCGCCAACTACAATCCCAGACCATAAAGATAAGAAATGGTATCGGGTTAACAGCACAAACTTGGTTATAAGAGAAGCGGCAAGCCCAACAGCAAAACTTATCGGTGGGTTATCTAAAAATGATACTGTACCCGCCTTAGATGATTCATCTGTAAGTGGCTGGGTGCAAATTCAAAAAGTGGATGGGTTAGTCGGTTGGTGTGCAAAAGATTCACTGGTGCTGATTGGTAATTCGCGCCCTGCTTCTATATTGCAAAATCTTTATACGGGCATTACCTACATGCGTAAAGACTTAACTGCACCACGCCCAATTGTGATGCATGTGTTAGCAATTGATTTGCAAAATACAAAATTAGAATTTTTGGTTACGCCATCAAAATCAGATGTAATTTGTACGCGCACCATTTCACAATTTTTAGATGAATTCAAATTACATGTAGCAATTAATGGCGGATACTTTAGTTATTTAGATTCTTCGTTTGACCCAAAGAAACTTTGCCCAACTGGTGGCGAGCCAGTACGCATTAGTGATTATGCGGCTTCACGCGGAAATATTTATTCAAAAAAGAAAACTGCTCAACCTGTTATTTATATTAACAAGAAAAACCAGTTTTCAATTAATAAAGTAGATGGTGTTGTTTTCAATGCTATTTCTGGAGACCGCTTGGTAGTTACTGATGGAAAAGTGGTAAAAAACCTTGCGGCGCTTGCGCCTGCTCCACGCACGGCAGTTGGATTAAGTAAAAATGGCCGTTGGTTAACTTTTATGGTGATTGATGGTCGCCAAGATGGTTATAGTGAAGGTGTGACGTTATCTGAAGTAGGTGAATTACTTTTATCTTATGGTGTTCACACAGGAGTAAATATGGATGGCGGCGGTTCTTCCGCTATGGTCATTCGTGGTTTTGATGGTAAATCACGAACCGTAAATTCCCCGATTGATTTAGGAAAACCTGGTCAGCAACGCCGTGTTGGGAATCACTTAGGGATTTTAGTGAAACCATAAATTAATAATAAAAAACAGCCCATCATTGATGGGCTGTTTTTTATTATTCCATATTCTTTTTCATCGAAAACTTCAACGCCACTTTATACACTTGACTCAATTTTTCACCCATCGCTTTGGCTTCGGGGTTATCGGGTTGCGACTCCATTTGCGCTACTAAGTTGCTCATATAATCCAGCAATTGCTGGCTGACCATTGATTCATTTTGCTTAAGCATTTCTTCCACTGTTGCATCATCAGGTGCTTGAATCAATTGCTCAATCAACATCACTTCAGGTGGTGTGCTAGCGGCTTGCAATACTTGAATCATTTTTTGCAATTTGCCCATGCGCGTGTAATCATTTTTTTCAGAGGCTTGGCGTAACATTTGTTGAGCAAGGTCAACTGAATCTTGGGTGAAGCCTTCTAAGTTTTCACGTGTTGCTTTCTCAATGTCATCTTGTTCTAACAACTTATCCAAAAATTCTTGCGCTTGTTTATAACGCGCTTCGGCTTGTTTATCGGCTTCATTGGTGTACTGCAATAATTTTTCGCGGATATTTTCCAAACGAGTTTTTTCATCGCCACTGGTTTTATCAATTTTTTCAGAAAGCGTTTGAAAGAAAAGATAATCCATCCCTGCCCGAGCGAGTGAAACGTAAGCGCGGATGCGTGCATCCGTTTTGGACTCTAAGACGAAATCCAGAAGTTTTTCGCGCGTGAGGCTTTGTCCCGCTTCTTGCAAGACGTGTTGAGCGGCTTCTAATTCCCCAACCGATTCTTTAAGTTGACGACCATAGGCAGTCTCTTCCAGCAATTGTGTTTGGATGTCAATCAACGCACGTGCCATTTGTTCTTGTCCGCTTTGCATAGCGCTTTGGGCAATGCGACTGAACAAAGCAAAAAATTGCTCGTCAATAATTTTTTCGTTTTGTTTGATTAATTCAGAACGCACATCTTTCGTGGTGACTTGCATCAGGCGTTCTAAAAATTGTACGCGCTCTTGTTGCTCTTTCAACATTTCAGGCGTGATGCCATCTTTGCCTAAAATCGTTTGCAACATTGATTCATAAGTCAAATTCGCTTGCGGATTTAATAAATATCCTTTGCGTTTTTCTGGCGGTAAATTGTCGGTCACTTTCTTAATCAATGGACCGATAATTTTTTCTTGCTCATTGACGGGTAACATCAATTCTGATGGAAAAAATGTTAGCAACAATTCATTGGCATTATCGTGATACACAATTGGTGTTGCCAAGCGACCTTGATATCCGCAATGCGGGCAACGCGCAAAGTTTGATTGCCCGCTTAATAATCTTTGTTTGGCTTGTGGGTCAGCAGTTACATCAAATAACTGTTCCACATTGGCAGGGATAATTTGTTTACAACGAGGACATGCAATTTGTGTTTGAGGCATTTATCAATTTCCAATTTAAGATTTTGGATTTACGAAGCCATATTATAAACGAATAATAAATTACGCATCACAGATTATGAATTACTTAATCTATGATGCGTAACTAATAAACTATCTAACTGGCAAAACTATCCAACTAACTCTTCTAGCCTATCAATATAACCTTCCATAATAGAGAATGTCTCTTCTACCGCTTTCGGTGTGGATAAATCCACACCTGCTTTTTTCAACACATTCAACGGATAATCGGAAGAACCTGCTTTCAAAAAGCCGAGATAGTTTTCTGCGGCGTTTGGCTCGCCACGTAAAATTTTGCTTGCTAGTGCATGTGCGCCAGAAATGCCAGTAGCGTATTGATAGACGTAATAATCTGCAAACAAGTGACTAAATGTTGACCAAACCATTCCGACACGCGGACGGTCAATTTTCACTTTACGACCAAAACCCTCAGTAAACAAATCAGCCATCAAGTCCTGCATTGAATCGGCGGTCAGCGGTTCGCCCCGCTCGACTCGTTGATGAGTCTCTAACTCAAAGCGGGCAAGCGTTGGCATTTGGAAGAAATATCTAAAAAAGTTTCCGCTCACGGCTTCTTCGATTAAGGCAATTAAAAAGTTTTTATCTTTGATGGTATTGAGCAAATGACCGCGCATCATGGCTTGATTGAAATTGGATGCAACTTCGGCGACAAATAATGAATAACTTGAATACACAAACGGTTGATTCTTCCAAGTCAAATGCGAGTGCATCGAGTGACCTAATTCATGCGCCAATGTACTCATGCTTCCAACTTCACCTGTGTATGACATCATAATGAATGGGTGAGTGCTAGGCGAACCATACGAAAATGCACCATTCATTTTGCCTTGATTGACAGTCGAATCCACCCAACGGTCTTTGAGACAACCCTGTCGCATCGCATCAACATATTCTTTACCAAGTGGGGCAAGGCTTTCGCAAATCAAATCCACTGCTTTTTCAAATGAAATTTTTGGCTTCTTCTTAACAATCGGTGCCCACATGTCAAAGTATTGAATATCTTTTAACTTTAACGCTTTGCGTTTGATTTCAAAGTAACGATGCCAAACAGGCAGTTTCTTTTTAAAAGTATTGATTAAGTTATGAAAAACTTCATCAGGCACATTGTTGCTAAACAACGAAGCCGAAAGCGATGAATCAAACTTACGCGCACGCATATTGAAAATGTTGGCACTGATAGAAGCGCCTAAGTTTGTAGCGAGCGTATTTTTGAATTCAATATGTTTATCGTGATAACTTTCAAATGCACTTTGGCGCAACTTTCTATCGGGGTCTTCCATCAATGCAGTGTGATAATTTCCCTGAGTCACTTCTACTTTTTTGCCTTTGCTATTTTTGGCAGGTGCAAATTTGAAATCAGCATTCACTAACATACTTGAACTGTTAGAGGGTCCACTGAATGGGTCGGCTAACATTCCTAAAATTTCTTCCACCTCTGCTGAGCGGACGTGTTTTTGTTGGCGGAACAAATCATCAAAACTTTGCTTGTACTCGGCTAGTTTAGAATTTTCTTTCATCCAAATATTTAATTGTTCTCTGCCAATTTTTAATAACTCAGGGTTTAAGAAAGAAGTCGCCGCCGCAACCTGACCCGCCATGCTAGAGGCTTTGCCAACCATGCCAGCCGCGCTTTGGTTGGTGGTATCCACTGCATATTCAAATTGAGCATACATAAAAATGGTTTGAGCGCGAAGCGTTAACTTTTCAATGGCGTTAAGCCCATTTAGTAAGGTTGCCGCACTTTCACCTAATTTGCCTTGAAATTTCTTAAGGCTCGGAATATCTTTTAACAAGGCTTGTAAAGCATCTTCCCAGTCTTTTTGAGTTTTGAACACACTTTCTTTATTCCAAGTATATTTTTTGTTAACCTTATTACGAGTGGGGATAGAAGTAGGCATGTACGGTTTATCCTTTTATAAAATATTTGCGCGTAGCCAAACGCTCGCGTATGACTCAAATCATTTTGAATATCTTAAGATAAATGATTTCCCGCCATTTTACCTTTTGATTCTTTAATTTGCGAGGTTCAAAAGTAGGGTTATCTTTTGCCAAACCTAACGTGGTAGCGAGAAACAAATTCGTGCGCCAGAACCAACTGCCGAATCCGCCCAGATGCGCCCACCGTGTGCTTCCACAATTGCTCGCGCCAAATATAGCCCCAAACCTGCACCTTTGGTCTGTTTCACAGCAGATGTCGAACGATAAAATCTATCAAAAATATGTGGCAGGTCTCGCTTATCAATGCCTGGGCCTTGGTCGCTCACGCAAACAATAACTTGCTCAGGTGTAAAAGAGCCACTAATTTTAATTTCGCCTTCACTGGCATACTTCAAAGCATTTGATACCAAATTTGAAACCACTTGCTCCAAACGATTTTCATCACCAAGAATGACGGGAAAATTTTCAGGAAAGTCTGTGATGATTTTATGCTTTGGAGATTGAGAAGAAAATCGCGCCTCAACTCTTTGCCCCAAGTTGGGTAATGAAACATCAGCCTGATTCAAACTCAAACCGCCTGCTTGTAAACGCGAAGCGTCGAGCAAATCATCCACCATTTTGGATAACCTATCGGCTTCTTCTTCAATTACGGCTAGTGAATCACTGATAGTGCGCTTATCCCATTTAGCATCATCTCGGCGCAAAGTCGAAGCGTAGCCTTTAATCAAAGCCACAGGTGTTCTTAATTCATGGCTGACAATTGAAATAAAAGTTGCTTTAATTTCATCCGCAGTTCGGAAGTGTGTAATATCACGAACGCTTAAAATTACATTGCGTAGTTTACCTTCTTCATCAATTAATGGCGCGTATGTAATACCAACGGGCAACGGTGGGGGAAGTGGTCTTTCTAAATCACCTTCAACATATAAAGTGGCATTGGGCGTGAGGGGCCAGCCATTCGCAACCGATTCTTCTAATGTGCTACCTTGTGGCTCTTTCTTCCACTTAATAATTTCACTATGATTTTTATTGATGATTTCATCGCGGTTTTGCCCAAGCATTTTTTCAAACGCGCCGTTGCATCGTTCAATATTTAATGCCGCGTCTAAAATCAAAATGCCATCTGCGGCTGATTCAAGCAACGCATCAAGGCGTTGCTTTTCAAATGTCACTTGCCCATAAAGTTGAGCATTTAACACGGCAATTGCGGCTTGGTCAGCAAATGATTGTAAAAGTACACGGTCATTTGGCGTAAATACATCGGGGTAATTTCTAAAAATAAAAATTACGCCAATCACTTGCCCGCGTGTGGAAAGTGGTAAACCTGTTCCATTTAATAAGCCCATACTGGCAGTATAGGTCAGTTCCTTTAACATGCGGTTGAGTTCGTTCACATCTAACTCACGCACTTTTTCTTCTGCTAACAATGGAGATAAATAGGAAAGAAAGGCTGGGGCAATGCCATGTGCCGCCGCCACTTTCCAGCCACCTGTCAGTTTTAATGCAATAATCCCTGCTTGCCCTGCTAACATTTCAATTGAAAATCGTAAAATCCGCGCCAACAATTTTTCCAAATCTAATTCCTGCGTGAGTAAACGCGAAATTTCCAGCAGATAATCTCTCTGCCGTACACGAAAATCTGGAAGCATAGATGGGACAATGGACATGAGAATATTTTATCACTATGAAAGATTATCTCCTGCTATTGAAATTTATTAATTCCAGTGCAGACAAATTTGCAAACTTTTCATTTCTGTCATTTATAACCGTTGACCCTAGTACTAACCTCCTATAAAATTTGAAAGATATATATAATATTGCGAAAGTCATTATTTTATTATTCATGCAGGCTAGCAGTAGCGAAATTGGCTAAGGCTTTGTTGTTTTGGTTAAAGGAAAATGTATGTTGAGATTGTTTCGGTCTTTATTTTTATTATTTACCGCTATCACGTCATTGATAATAGATCCAGTAACGATGGCACTTGCGGCTTCATTGCCTGCTGAAAATGATGCCATCAAAATAGAATTTTCACCAGTTTTGCAAAGCGGTGAGCCTCAATTAATCTTAACCAAAACAGTAGACGATAACATTACTGAGGCTCAAGTAGGCGACGTGATTCGCTATCGCATTCGTTGGGAATGTAGTAGTTTAACAACCGCATGTGGACAAATGGAAATTACCGATGTGCTACAAGCAGGTTTGGAATATTTACCACCCCCAAATTCTTCTGTGCCAAGCGGGTTTATCATTAGTTATAACGGCGGAACTCGCACTATTACTATCACTAAAAGCGATAATAACTTACTAGATGGTACGCAATACGATGCTGTTATTGCTGTGCGTGTGAGTAATGATTTACGCCCATTGCCCACTACAATTAATAACACTGTCAATGGGCGAATTGACCCACCCGGACCCGTCGGCTGGACAAACGCTATACCCGCTTCTGCTCCGCCTATCACTGTTGGTCCCGTTTCACCTAGCTGGAATTTAACTAAAAGCCGTGTAGCACCAATCATCGAACCAACAGTGGATACAGATGTTACCTATCGTTTACAACTCTGCCCTGTCACACCTCCATCAGGTGGTATTGCCGCATTAACCAATATCGTCTTAACTGATACATTGCCCACTGGCGCAGTATTTGTTTCTGCCAGCAATGGTGGGACATTTAGCAGCGGTGTTGTCACCTGGCCCACAGTTGCAGGACCTGTTTACCCGCCTGATTGTGTTACTCGCTTTGTAACTATTCGCTATCCTTCACCACCCTTCAATATTGGCGACCCTCTTAATAATTCAGCATCTATAACTGCTGGATATACCGATTCAAGTGGTACTCCATGCCCAAACTGCTTTGGTGATTCTGATACAGAAAACCCAGCAAACCTTATTAATATTGTTGATGTTCCAACCTACAGCAAAAGCGATGTAGGTGACCCCGTAGGGATTACCGGTACAGCCCGATTTGTCCTTGAACTAAACACCAATCTAACAAACTACCCTGCCAATGAGGTAGTGATGATTGATAATCTTCCGCCTCAGATGCAAGTAACTAGCGTCACCAGCGGCACATGGAGCGAAGATTATGTACGCGCTTATATTGAATATTCAACTAACAATGGAAGTACTTGGACTGCTTTTCCCAGCCAACCTGCTCTTTACAATACCAATGCTACATACACCGCCCCTGTAACGAATATAACCAATGTACGCTGGCGATTCGAACATGATTGGGATGCTAATGGGATATATGAATTCGGTTTGCCTTACGTCTGGCAATTCTCTAATAACCCCGAAATTCGTACAACGCCTCGTGCAATGCCGACAACTGCTGACCCGCCTTCTGGCGTTGCCTTGCCTGCAGCTGCCATTGGGCAAACCTATACCAACTGTGTTTACGTCACACGAGTTGGGCAAGGCGGACCAGTGACAGACCCATGTGCAAATGAGAACATTACCGTACAAGGTGATTTTGCTAGTTTGCAAGTCAGCAAGGCTGAAACGCCCGGCGAACCCTGGGATGAATGGGAAAACCCAAACATCAGCCCTTTCACTGCAGATACTACCATCCTACCAGGCGACACCTTACGCTATATATTGCGCGTCGAACTAACAGAACGCTCTTCAGCACCGTTAATTAATCCTACTATCTTAGATACCTTACCTAACGACCTAATTTTTGTAAGGCAAGGAGATGTTCGTGTTAACGGTGTTTTGCTTTCAACTGCTTATCCAAGTGCTACTGTGAGTTTTATGCAGAGTGGTCCTAACCCTGGTGCAGGACAAACCTTGCTTTGGGAGATTAACAACTTAACCATTCCGCAACTAGCATTAAGTAGCCAAGTATTGACCGTTGAATTTTATGCTCGTATCCCTCGTGGTCAAGCCCCCGGCTCACGCACGAACACAATATTTGCCACCACCGATTCACTGGATGTGATGTGTGAAATTGGAACACAAACAACCGACTCAAGCGATATTGACGGCGATGGCAATACAACCGAACCTGCTTGTCAAAATACGGATGCGTACATTGTTGACCGTTCTGCCGCATTACGCGGTGAAAAATGGATTCGCAGTACTGCCAGTGTCAACAGTGTTGTAATCAACAAAGATACTTTCCTTCCTGATGCCTCCTGCCCGAACGGCGGTACGAGTGGCTTGCCAGGTAGTAGTAATTCTTTCACACGATTCCCTTGTATTTCACAAGCGTATCCTGAAGGCGCATTAAATCCTGGACAATATGCCGCCCCACCACCAGGTGCAGCAGATTTAGATGACTTCGAGTACCAATTGCGAATTTACAATGATGGCAATGTGCCAATGTTGAACTATGTTCTATATGATATCTTGCCATATTATGGAGACCGAGGCTCAGGCGGCACTTTATTTAATTCAGCGCGCGATTCTGAATTTCGACCAGTAATGACTGGACCTATCCAATTCTTAGGTGGTGCTGGCTTAGTTGCGTCCAATTTTACAATCGAATATAACCTAACTACAAACCCCTGTCGCCCTGAAGTCTTCAATCAAAATCCTGGTGACACAATCCCCGCTGGCTGTAACAACACATGGTTTGATGCAAGCGGTATTAGCGATTGGTCAACAGTACGCTCATATCGCATTCGCCTCAATAGTGGATTCACCATTGCTCCTTATATTGAAGGTAGCCCAACCAACATCGTTCGCTTTGGTATGCCAATGTCCATCCCAGCAGATTCGCCTACGGTTGGCGTGTTCAATAATGATGACGCACAGTCTCGTGAGATTGCTTGGAACTCTTTTTCACATGTTGGTTCTTATCAAGATTTAACTCTTAACATCCGTGACTTATTGGCATCTGAACCCCGCAAGGTAGGTATCACTATTCCCGAACGCTTCAGCATCGGTAACCGCGTCTGGCGTGATGCCGATAACAGTGGCACCATTAACGCCCCTGACGACCTCAACCCTGGCATCTCTGGCGTGTTAGTGCATCTCTATCTAGCATCGGATACTACCACCCCAATTGCTACAATAACTACCGATAGTGGTGGATATTACTTATTTAGTAATCTACCTGCTGGCGATTATGTTGTTGGTATTCCAGCAGTTAACTTTAATGTTGGGCAACCTCTTTACAATTTACGAAGTAGCACAGGTACACCTCCAAGTGCTACTTATACAAATCCACCGGATAGTAACTCAGACCGTAGCGACCATGGTATTGATCCCGCCACTCCCGGCTTGGAAGTGTTTAGCCCTGTTATCACGCTTTCTGCTGGAAATGAACCAGTGAATGAAACTGACCTATCATCCAATGACCGCGATGGTCCTGCTGGCACCCGCCGTGGCGTAAACGGAGAACGCGACAACAACAGCGACTTGACCGTAGATTTTGGCTTCTTCGGCGGCACAGACATTCCTTTTAGCATTGGGAATCATCTCTGGTTTGATAATGGCGCAGGTGGCGGGACAATTAACGATGGTATTCGCCAACCCAACGAACCTTCAGTAGTTGGTGCACGCGTCGAACTCTATCGAGACGGCAACGGTAATGGCATTCCTGACCCGCAGGAATACATGCGCTTCGATATTACTGACGCAAATGGTTTCTATCTATTTGATAACCTTGACCCTGGCACTTACTTCGTTTGGGTTGCTCCAAATAACTTCCAAAATGGAGGCGTGCTAGCAGGCTGGTACAGCAGCCAACCCACCTTCAGCAACGATGATGACCAAAACGATAACGGGATAAATTCTGAACAACCAGAAACCGCTGGCATCTGGAGCAATGCAGTGACCTTAACACGAGGTGTGGGTACACCAACTGGTGAAACCCATATCAGCGGCGAGGCAGACCCAGGCCCTCCTACCAATCAAGTATTTAACCCCACAGGTTGGGATGGTACCAATTCACGTGGTCGTTTTGGCGAACCAGATAATCAAAGCAACCTAACCATTGACTTTGGCTTTATCCCGCCGATGAGTCTCGGCAACCGTGTCTGGTTCGATAGTGGCTCAGGCGAAACAGTTTTCCGCTCACAATATAACAATGGCATTCAGGATGGTACAGAGCCAGGGGTTGCTGGCGTGCGCGTCGAACTTTGGCGAGATACCAATGGTACCCCCGGATTACAGGTAGGTGGCGGAAGCCCTGATACACTTATCCGCTTCACAACCACTGATGCAAATGGTTACTACCTCTTTGAACGTTTACAACCTGGTGACAATTACTATGTTCATATTCCTTCCTCAAACTTTGGCGCAGGGCAACCTTTGCAAAACTATATCAGCAGTTACGACCGTACTCCACCAGCAGACGATGCTACTGATATGAATGATAACGGCATTGACTCTGCTAACCCCGCCTCAACTGGTATTACTAGCCAACGTATTGAAATGGCATACGGCACAGAACCACTAACATCAGGAAATGAAATTGACATAAGCACCAACCCTGCCTTCGGTCCGAATAACCGTGGCAATTATGGTCAAATAGATGTAGACAGTAACTTAACCATTGATTTTGGCTTTGTACGCCCACCACGCAGTCTTGGTAACTATTTATGGTTTGATACTGGTGCTGGTACAAATACCAATAATGGTATTTTCGACGCAGGTGAATTGCCTGTAGTTGGAGCAGTAGTACGCCTCTACCGTGATGCAAATAACGATGGAATCCCCGACGACCTTGGAGTAATTGGCGACTCAAGTGATGACTGGATTGCATGGGATATAACAGACTCTAACGGCTACTATTTGTTCGATAATATCCCACCCGGGCGCTATATTATTGGCGTGGATGCTTCAAACTTTGGCTCTGGAAATCCATTATTTGGATATACCAGTAGCACTGGGCATGTGGACAACGCCTCCAACAACACAGATAGCCTTGACAACGGGCGTGACCCACTTAACCCCACTACTGGTTATGGGGTTATCTCAACATCTATTAACCTATCAACCATCCCATTAACAGGTATGCCTACTGGCGAAACAGGGAGCGGTGATGCTAACATGGCACTGGGATTCAACCCCACCGCCGGCGATGGTACAAACTCACGCGGACGCTTCGGCGAAACTGACGCCAACAGTGATTTGACAATAGACTTCGGTTTTGTCCAAACCTATGCGTTGGGCAACCGTATTTGGTTTGATACCAATAACAATAGCCTGATTGATTCAGGTGAGGTTGGCGTAGAAAATGTTCTAGTGGCACTCTACCATGCCAATGCAAGTGGCAACCCAACCACGTCTGTACTCGCTGATGGAAACCCTCGTACAACAACTACCAACGCAAACGGATATTACCTATTTGATTACTTGCCCCCTGGCGATTATGTTGTGGTGTTACCCGCCTCTAACTTTACTGGCACGGGAAGATTGGTCGGATATTGGTCTTCTGGTACCACAATGCAAGCCAATGGCACAACTACAGAAGCACTTGCGCCTGACCCCGATGACAACGATGGCAGCAATGACAGCGATGACAACGGCATGAGACAAACCAGCGGTTCACTCAGTGGGGCGGTTCTTTCGCAAGCAGTTACTTTAGGTGCCAATGGATTAACCGAACCTACTGGCGAAGCAGATTTAGATGGCGGCTCACAAGGCAACCAACCAGATGGACGCGCCAATATGACTGTGGACTTTGGCTTCTACCGTGTGGAGGTAGGTAACCTAGTATTCAACGACCTTGACCACAATGGCGCATTTGATGGAGCAGATACTCCGCTTACAGGTATTCAGGTACGTCTATATGCTTCAGATGGAACAACAAATATAGAAATTCCAGTTGGACCAGACGGCATTCTTGGCACAGCAGACGACGCACCCGGCGGCATGGTCACCGACTCTAATGGCTTATATCTATTCTCTGGTTTACCAGCCGGTAATTACATCGTCAGCGTTCAAGCACCAGCAGGCTCTTCTAGCACTATCGATACTTTTAATAGCACAGATAATGCTAACCCGAATACAAATGCAGATAACAACGACAACGGTATTGGCGTGGGCGCAGGCGAAGTGTTCTCTGCTTTGTTTGCGCTTACCCCTGGTAGCACTGGCGCACAAAATAATAATGCAGTGAGCAATACAAATGGGACGACCACCAACCCCACTGTGGACTTTGGCGTCATTGTTACAACATATAGCCTGGGGAACCGCGTTTGGTTTGATACAAACAACAACAGCCAGATTGACTCAGGCGAATTGGGCGTAAATGATGTGCTTGTGCAACTATATGCCGCCAGCGACTTGACTACAGTTTTAGCAACCGATACCACTACGAACGGTGGGTATTACTTGTTTGATAACTTACCCGCTGGTGATTATGTTGTAGTCATCGCCGCTTCTAACTTCACTTCTGGTGGTGTGCTACAAAGTTACTGGTCTTCTGGAACATCTATGCAAGCAAATGGAACTACCGCTGAAACCGCCGCACCAGACCCCGATACTAATGTTGACTCTGACGACAATGGCGAACTGAATCTATTCAACAGTGACTTGCCTGGCGCAGTTGCCTCCCGCACTGTTACATTGGGACCTGGCAATAGCGAACCAACAGGTGAAAACGACCTTGAAACAGGTGTTGGGCAAGGCACAAACCCTGACGTACGCGCTAATATGACCGTGGACTTTGGGTTCTATCGTGTAGAGTTAGGCAACCTATTATTTGTTGACAGAAATAGCAATGGCACATTTGATTCAGGTGATACACCGCTGGCTGGAGCAGTTGTGCAACTATTTGCTAGCAACGGCACAACAGAAATTAATGTTGGACCCGATGGCATTTTAGGCACAGCAGATGACGCTTCAGGTGGTGTAACCACTGGCACTAGCGGAACATATTTATTCAGCGGTTTGCCACAAGGCGATTACATTGTGCGCATGCTTCCGCCAGTAGGCTATGCCAGCACAATTGATACTTTTGATAGTGCCGACTCAGCGAGTCCAAACACCAACACAGACAGCAATGACAATGGCTTAGGCGAAGGACTAGGCTTGGTTTCCAGCAACCCTGTGTCACTCACGCCAGGAAGCGTTGGGGCGGCATCAAACAACACAGTCAACAATGCAAATGGCACAACTACAAATCCAACAGTTGATTTCGGCTTCCTTTCAAACAACGGTTTATCAAAGACAATTATTGACACGAACGAAACATTTACTAGTGGCAATAATGTTGCAATTGGTGAAATTGTCACTTACCAAATTGAAATTGAACTTCCAAATGGACACACATTAAATAATGCCACCATTACCGACCAATTGGATTTAGGGCTTGCGTTTGTGGATTGTGTTTCGGTCTTTGTGCAAGGGGTAGATGAAACCGCCAATGTATGCCCACCTGCCGTTACGCCAGCAGTAGGAACATCGGCGAGCCCAGCCAACGATGGCAGGCAAATTGTATTTACGTTGCCTACACCCATTACGGTTACTGCGCCAAACCAACAAATTGTGATTCAATACCGTGCGATTGTGTTGGATGTGATTGAAAATCAAAGTGGCGTGCAGTTAAATAACAGTGCTACTTGGGCGTGGGATAATGGCTCATTCACTACGAGTGCACCAGACGTTATTATTGTTGAACCAGATTTAGTAATTAATAAGAGTGCTACACCTGTGAATAATGTGCCAATTGGAACGCCTGTGCAATTCACACTGGTGATTGACCATACAACACCAGCCAGTCAAACCGACGCATTTGATGTTATCGTTTCAGACTTTTTACCACCCACACTTCAATATGCGCAATGTACAGTTCAATATACTGCTGGGCTTGCACCAGATACCCCTGCGAATACCTACTGCAATCCAGGTGCTACTACAACGGATTTAATCTTTGAATGGGCAGTATTCCCACTTGGGCAAACCTCTACTATTACATTCTCAGCCTTTTTGGTTGGCTCGCCTGCTATAAATGAAGCCTCCGTAGCGTGGACGTCTCTCCCAATTGACCCGCAACTTAATGGCTTGCCTGTGCAACTCTCTGCTTACAACATTGCATCTACTGAACGCTGGTATGACCCACTTGACCCAGTGAACGTGTATAGTGTTTTAGATAGAGTGACTATTAATGCGCCAATTGCAGTAGATAGTGATGCAAACTTGCCAAAGAAACTTCCAAACTCTGGGTTTGCGCCGAATGTGATTACCAACCTTTCAGAACAACCCACTGAAAAAGCATATACTGCAACTGACGTTTGGTTAGAAATTCCAAAACTCGGCGTAAAAATGCCAATTGTCGGCGTGCCCCTTGTTAAAGAGGATTGGGATGTCTCGTGGTTGTGGAGTCAAGCGGGATGGTTAGAGGGAACTGCCTTCCCTGGCTGGTTAGGAAACAGCGGACTAGCTGGGCATGTCACTTTACCAACTGGTGAACAAGGTCCATTTGCAAAGCTTGGTGATTTGAAATGGGGCGACCAAATCATTGTCTATGCCTATGGCACAAAGTATGTATACGAAGTGCGTACAAACAGCATAGTCAGCCCATACAACATGACTGTGTTAAAGCATGAGGAAGATGCTTGGCTCACGCTGATTACATGCAAAAACTATAACGAAGGCAATGATACATACGCTAACCGCATTGCAGTTCGAGCGGTGCTAATAAAAACGGAGACAAGCACTTTTCAGTTAGAAACAGAAAGAACACGTTAGGATATAAAAACACTCCAAATTAAAATTTGGAGTGTTTTTATTTTGGCAAAGCATTAAGTTAATTACTCTCCAATAATTTTTATTAAAACTCTTTTTTTTCTTTTGCCATCAAACTCGCCGTAAAAAATTTGTTCCCACGTTCCAAAATCTAACTCGCTGTTTGTCACAGCCACTACCACTTCACGTCCCATGATTTGACGTTTCATGTGAGCATCGGCATTATCTTCGCCAGTATCATTGTGTTGATATTGATTTACAGGTTCATGTGGAGCAAGTTTTTCTAACCATTTATCGTAATCTTTGTGCAAACCGCTTTCATCGTCATTGATGAAAACAGAAGCGGTGATGTGCATAGCGTTCACCAAACATAAGCCTTCTTTGATTCCGCTTTCGCGCAACGCCTCTTCTACTTGACTTGTGATATTGATAAATGCTCTTCGGCTTTGGGTATTAAACCATAACTCTTTTCGGTAAGATTTCATATTTTCCTACAATTTCGGAATCACGCCACCGGTGTTTTGCATATACGTTTTATATTCTTCACCAAACGTGTCGAGCATCATTTTTTCTTCGGCTTTGACACGTAAGAAATAAAATGGGATAAATACTAACAAATTGAGAAAGCCTGCAATCCAATTTTGTAATAGCAAAGGTTGTGCAATAACCCACAGCCATTGTGACGCATACATTGGGTGGCGAATTAATTTATAAATACCTTTGGTAATTAATTCATGCTTCTGGCGGATTTCAAGCGATGGTGACCAATTGAGTCCTAAATCTACATGAGCGCGCCAGAAGACGAAAAGTGCAAATGCAAAAATTGCAACTCCAAGCCAGCCTGCCCAAGTGGGTAAGGTGTAATTTGCAAAATCTAACCAGTTTGTGAAGGCATAAATCAATGGAATAAAGAACATTGCGAGGAATAACAAACCAAGCAAAGTTTTTTCTTGAGTCGTGACTCGTTGGTCAGATTTTGCATCTCCGCGTTGGGCTTTGCGAATTGGCGCGCGAATCGCCATTTCAATGAATATGCCAATAAAATAGACGACGACAAACGTTTTCATATTTATTCCGTTTTTTCAACCACAATGGTTGCTTCGCTTAATAAAGCGGCAATTGCTCCAATGGCGGCAAGTTGCGGGGCAAGCAAAACGCCGACAACGCCAAATGTGACGGGAATTTCCATCATTACTTTGCCATCTTTATCTTTGATGATGACTTTGCGAATATTGCCTTCATGAATCAATTCTTTAATTTTCGCAACCAGTTTTTCGCCATCCACTTTGAATTCTTCGGTTGTTCCAGACATTGTTTATTCTCCAAATTTTTTTGATTTATAGAAATCAAACCATTTTGGGTCAAGCGCAGACCATTCATCGCTTTGGTCGGTGATGTCTTTCCAGTTTTGTTTGCCGCTCCACGACTCAATTTTGATTTCATAAACAGATGTACGTTTAAGTTCTTTGTCGGTTGCGGAGCGGTAATCTTTGTCTATTTGCATGTCACCGAAGTATTTGTCAATAAGTTGATGAAGAACTTTTTTCTTTTCGTTTTCATCTTCTATCAAAAAGGCTTTCCCGAAAACTAAAACACTGCGATATTGTAATGAAAATTCTAAAGCAATGTTGGAAGGTAATAATTTCCCAAACTCGCTGACTTCTACACAAACTTCGGGATGTTTTTCGATATTTGCGCGAATCCGCCCTGCGATGTTGGAATGAAAGATAATGCGCTGACTGGCTTGGTCGTAGAAAAAGGTTGAGGTATTAATAAACGGCTGTAGGTCAAAACGAGAAGCGATGCGGGCAATGTTTCCACGATGCAGTAAATCTTTTATCCATTCTTCATCTTGCGTATATTCTGGCAATCTTTGAAAAGCGATAGGCGATTGATTCTCGTAATCTCTAGGCATGGTCATCCACTAACAATTTTTTGTACCACATCATTTGTAATATGTAATTCACGATACTGCTGAGCGTAATGATTAACCAACTGAATGAAGTTATGCCATTGAATGTTGTGAGTAAAAAATAAACGCCTGCGCCAGCCGTGAGCGAACTTAACATGGCGACTTCCATTGCGATTAAGTTGGCGATGCTATATGGTTTATCAGTTGGTGGAATATTTTTAAGCCATTTGAAAGCGGGTTTGATTTCTTTATTGCTATTGATGTAATAACTTTTAATTTGATTCATGGCTTCTACCGCTTCATGCCATGCGGCGCGTAACCTTGCCAATTGTGCTAATGTAAATGACCCCATAGCAGTTAATGTTGTAAATAGAATAAAAAATGCAAGCGCAATGGTTTTATCACCTAAGGCGGAGGGCGAGCCTAAAATTGCGGCAACAAATGAACCAACAGTTACAAAATAGTAAGATGAAAAACGAGAACGGTCTTCATTAGATTGAAAAGCGTTTTGGGTGATGTATTTGAATTCAGACTGTAACATTTCGTCTGAATTGAGTTTTATTTTTCCAGCCATGTGTACTTCTTTCTTAGCCACAGAGAACACAGAGACCTTTGAGGTTTTCTCAAAAAACTCTGTGACCTCTGTGGCTAATTAAATTAAGTTTACAAATTAATTGCCCACTCGCCATTTCGCATGACGGGTTCGCGATTACCGTCTTTGGTGATGCCATCAATATCCATTTTATTGGAGCCAATCATAAAATCCACATGATTGAGTGAGACGTTGCCACCAGATGAGATAAATTCTTCATCGGTCAATTCTTCACCACCAGTTAATGTGAAGCGATAAGCGCGTCCAATGGCGATGTGGCATGAGGCGTTTTCATCAAATAATGTGTTGTAGAAAAGATGTCCGCGTTGACCAATAGGGGAAGAAGCAGGTACAAGTGCAACTTCACCCAGGCGTTGTGAACCTTCATCTGTTTCAACTAATTTCTTTAATGCTTCTTCACCTTTTTTCGCAGTGACTTTTACAATGCGTCCGTTTTCAAAAGTCACTTGAAAATCTTCAATCAAAATGCCGCCATAACTTAATGGGAATGTTGCTGAAATAACTCCATCAGCGCGGTTTCTATCAGGCAATGTGAAAACTTCTTCAGTAGGCATATTGGCTGTAAATGCGATTCCATTTTGTGCCAGCGATTGTGCGCTTATCCATCTGTGACCATACGGCAAGCCCAAAGTAAAATCTGTGCCTTCGGCTTTGTAGTGTAAACCTGTGTATTGTTTGGCTTGTAGATAATTTGCGCGTTCTTTTAATGCCACAATATGTTTGCCCCACGCGGCGATTGGGTCTGGTTGGTCAATTCTTGTGGTTTCAAAAATGGCTTGCCAAAGTTTTTCTTGCGCTTTTTCAGCAGATAAATCTGGGAATATTTTTTGCGCCCATGCCTGCCCAGCCGCAGCGACCACACACCAATTGGTTGCATTCGTGGTTACTTTTTCGCTAATCGGCGACCAATTTTTGATGTGTGTGTTTTGCATTTTGCCGACAACTTCAGGGTCTAAGCCACCGAGCAAATCGGGGTTGGAGCCTGCAATGGAAAGCAACGCATCGCCATTTTGAATCATATCTACAACTGCATCAATTTGCCATTTGGAATATGCATCAAAAGAATCTTTCGGCGCATGTTGTGCGCGGATGCGTAACATTTCTTCATCTGCAAAAATGGCATCTACATATTTCGCGCCGACAGAATACGCTGATTTGGCGATTTCTCGAACCAGTGGAGCAAATTCATTCGGCACGCCACGCGTCGAACCTAAGGTGATAATGAGTCTTTGACCTGCACGAATATTCAAGCCGACTTTTACAATCGCTTCGGCGTATTTGGCGAGCATTTCTTGGTGAGTTTTTCCTGTCATCGGTTGCCTCAGTAATGGAATGGGTCAAGTATAGCATGAGGGAATATAAGAGGCTAGATACTGGAGTATTGGATGCAAAACCATCTCTTGTTTTGTGGGTTATCTCTACACGGAGGCATTCATGCTGATTATTGAAAAAGTAGATACTGAGAATAAAAAGCAGGTTAAGCGTTTTATAGAATTGCCTTATCAAATTTATGCAAATTGTCCGCAATGGGTTCCGCCGTTAAATATTGATGCCTATAATCAATTAAATCGAAAAAAGCATCCGTTCCACGAACATTCGGATGTAGATTTTTTTATTGCTGCGCGAGATGGTAAAGATGTCGGTCGCATTGCCGCGATTGAAAATAAACCTTTCAATCAATATCATAAAGAAAAAACTGCTGATTTTTATTTTTTTGAATGTGAAAATAATATTGAAACTGCAACGGCTTTATTCAATACAGTATTTGATTGGGCAAAGTCACGCGGATTAAATATGTTAATCGGTCCTAAAGGAATGGGTCCGTTAGATGGATATGGAACACTGACCTTTGGTTTTGAACATCGTCAAACAATGACCATGCTCAATTACAATCACTCCTATTACCCCGAATTAATCGAAGCGCAGGGTTTCATCAAAGAGGTAGATTTTGTATCTTGTTATCTTCCTGCTGATAAATTTCAAATGCCAGAGCGTGTTGAAAAAATTGCTGAGCGCGTGATGCAACGTGGCAACCTTGAAATTAAAACTTTCAAAAGTAAAAAAGAATTATTGAAATGGGCAGATAGAATCGGCTTGGCGTATAACAATGCTTTTGTAAATAATTGGGAATATTATCCGCTCACGCAACGTGAAATTGATTTTGTGGTTGAAAATATTATGACGATTGCTGATTATCGTTTGATAAAAATTATTACGCATGGTGAAGATGTGGTTGGATTTTTATTTGCATTCCATGATGTGAGTGCCGCGCTTCAACGTGCTAGGGGAAAGTTGTTCCCGTTTGGTCTGCTTGATATTTTGCTGGAAATTCGTCGTACAAACACAGTCTCTGTGAATGGTATGGGAATTCTGCCCAAACATCAAGGGCATGGCGGAAATGCTTTGTTATATTATGCAATGGGAAAAACATTATTGGAATTTAGTCAATTTTCACATGTAGAAATGACTCAAGTTGCCGAAACCACTGAGCAAATGCGTGCAGACTTGAAAAACTTAAATGGGGTGGAATATAAAAATAATCGCGTGTATAAAAAGAAGATATAAAAAGTGCGGACGTTACGTCCGCACTTCGTTTTCACTTTTTAACCCGTATTTCACGCCGTCACTTATCTTATGCGATTGACCATTTTCTAGCTTTTCTAATGGCAAAATAATATGAAATTGGCTACCGGGGAAATTCACTTCATCATAACCTGGGCTTTCTACCCAAATTTTTCCGCCATGCGCTTCGATGATTCCTTTTGATAAAGCAAGTCCAAGTCCAGCACCACCGCCTTTGAATCTGCTCTTGCTAGTAGAGTGTTTGCCCAATTCTCCAGGCTGATAAAACTTGGTGAAAATAGTCTCGCGTAAATTCGGGTCAACGCCTACACCAGTATCAATGATTGTAATTTCTACACCACCATTTGGTAAATTAATAACAGGTGGAATTTGATTGCCAATCACTGTAATTTTGCCACCGTTGGGTGTGAACTTAATGGCATTGCGAATTAAGTGATGAAACATTTTCTTTAATAAGTTTTGGTCGGCTTTCACTTGCGGAAGCGGAGGCAAAGCCACCGTAATTTTTTGCTCGCGTTCATTTGCAGTTTTCGATTGTTCCACACAAACATCATGAATTAATTTACCCAAATCTACAGGTTGTAGATGCGGTTTGAGTGAGCGTGAGTCAATTTGTGCCACGTCAAACATCGAATCCATAATTTCGTGCAAACGCATGGTGCCTTCGTTCATTTTCTTAACCATGTTTTTGAGGCTTGCATCTAACCTGTTATCTTCCATCATCATTTCAGTGTAGCCTTTCATCACAGTGAGAGGCGTGCGTAATTCGTGTGATGCAATGCTAATGAAATCAGACTTGGCTTGGTCAATGCGTTGCAGTTCTTGATTATTTCTTTCTAGGGCGCGTCTGGCACTGCGTAGTTCTTGGTTGAGGCTCATCAAATTATCTACCAAGCGAGCATTTTCAAGTGCTACGGCGGTTTGGTTGGCATGGGCGCTTAATACATTTAAGTCTTCTTGTGTAAAGCGATTGCCGCTTAACTTTGCACCAAAGGCTAATAAACCAATCCATTGTTTTTTAGCAAAGATGGGAATATAAACTTCGGTGCGCAATTGTGAGAACCAATTCCGCTCGACGGTAGAAGCATTTCGAAAAGCAGGCAACAGGTCGAGGTCATATTGTAGAAGCGGTTTTCCCTCACGCGTTAAGAATGAAGCGATGATTCCATCTTCTTGTAATTCAACCGCTACAATTTGTCTTTCTTCGGGGCTACGGGCAGAACGAATTTTATACACGCGTTTACCATCGGCTTGGCGTTCTGTATCTACCAAAAATAAAAAGCCACGTTCAATTTGCATCACTTCAAGCATGATGCCGACGGCAATGCTAGCGAGCCTATCCATATCTAAAATATTGCTAATGTTTTGACTATACTGATGAATAGTGGCACTGGCATCATATTGGTCGCCCTTCATCCATTTGGTGACGGCTTTTGAAACGCGTGAAGTAAGCGGTGGAAAAATAATTGCAATGAGCAATGCTACAAATGCGCCCGCCCAAATAGGATTGAAGCCTGGCGTTCTGCCTAAAAAGGCTTGAATGAGCAGAAAGACCCCAATATAAAAACCGACAATTGCAAGAATGCTAAGCAGATAAATGAGCGCGCGGCGTAAGTTATTTTTTAAGTCAGGTACATAATGGGTGATGACAACATACGCCATGCCGATAGCAGTTGCTAAACGAAACGGCTGCGTGAGAATATAAACACCAGAGAATAATAAAATATCGCCAACGAGTGTAAAGAAAATAGGTATCAGCCAATAATTCAAACGGTTGCGTAATAACGGCTGACGGGTTTGCCGATTGGCATTGGCTAAACTTAATATCATTGAAATGATAAGAATCAACCAACCTAAAATTGCCCAAGCGGGACCGAGGCGTGAACGATATAAAATAAAATTGCCGTTCGTCCAAACAATATCGGATAAATCAAGCGCGTTGGTTAAAATTAATGCTAAGCCTAACCCCCAAAACAGCCAAAAGCCGAGCCACAGCCACCAGATTTCATTTTTCAAAAACGTTTGCAGGGCAATCATCAAAACCGCAACCAACGTAAAGGCAACGTAGGTATTGATGCCAATGAACAGAAACGCATCATTCTGATTTTGCCAAACTGCCTCTGTGACGTTAATCACCATGGCGATTAAGGCATATAACACCACCAGCCAAGTCGCAAACGCTTGTGCTTCATCTCGCCGTTGAAGCGTAAAGAAAATCACTGGCAAATACAGCGCGGCAACGAACAACAAAAAGGTGAATTGAATCAGCGATGTTTCCATAATGTGCCTAAATTTTACTCGAAATCAATCGTTAATCGGTTATCATTGTTGTTATGCTCACGAACCGTCAATCCCGCGTTAAATACAATTTTTCTCAAGATTTTTTTCGCCCAGACGGGCATGTGGTCTTTACAGATTTGACATCCGCGCGGGCTTTTGCCGCTCAAATGTCTGCGCTTCGTTCTGACTTGGTACCTGCTACTGACCTTTATGCCATCTCTTTGCTAGATGAAGCCTATCACATCCTGCTCAAACATTTTCATAGCCGCTACACAGGCATCATGGGGCGAGCAATGGGACATTTACAGTCTAACCTCGGCTCAAAATATGATTTGATATTAACCAAATTTACAGAGGAATTTCCGCCCAAAGCCGTGTTCAAAGGGGAAATGAACGCTGGCATTTATCTTTCCACCAAGTTGCCCAACGCCGCAGATTTTGGTCGTGGTGTACGTTTCGCCGCCATCGAAGAAATGATGCTGATTCATAATGCCAATAACAATCCAGCCATTAAGCCATATTTAGATTTATTCGATGATTCATCTTTACAACCTACACCGTATAAAGAAGTTTTGACATTATTGCAAAACTTCTTTTCAAATCAACCAGGCTTATCGGATGGCGAATCATTAAACGATATTTTGATGGGTGCTATCAACGCCTCACCTGATTCATTAGAAGGTCAATTGTTATTTATGCTAGAAAAATGGGGGCGTTTGCTTGGTAAAGAATTTTCAGCCAGAATTTTACGCGGCTTAGATTACATCAAAGAAGAAATTATCCGCAAGCAGAACCCAGCCGACACGTTCACTGCTGAAGCGGTTGTTCCCAATTTTTCTGGCGCGGAATATGCTGAATACGAAAGATACAGTCCAGACCAAGCATGGATGCCAAGTTTGGTCTTGATAGCAAAAAATACGTACGTGTGGCTTGCTCAACTTTCTAAAAAATATAATCGTGAAATTAAATACCTCAACGAAATTCCTGATGAAGAATTAGATTTATTGAAATCGCGTGGCTTTACAGGTTTATGGTTAATCGGCTTGTGGGAACGAAGCAAAGCCTCACAAAAAATAAAACAACGCATGGGTCAAGCAGATGCAGTTGCTTCTGCTTATTCTTTATATTCGTATGACATTGCCAATGATTTAGGCGGCTGGAGCGCGTTAGAAAATTTGCGCACACGCGCTTGGGATAAAGGCATTCGTTTATCTGCCGACATGGTGCCGAATCACATGGGCATTGATTCGCAGTGGGTGATTGAACATCCCGATTGGTTTTTATCTTCGCCTTTTTCACCGTATTCATCTTATTCATTCAAATCAGAAAACCTTTCCGATGATTTGCGAGTCAGCATTCATCTCGAAGATCATTATTACGATAAAACTGACGCGGCAGTTGTCTTTCAACGCCGTGATTTGAAAACAGGTGATTTGCGTTACATCTATCACGGCAACGATGGCACATCTTTCCCGTGGAATGATACTGCCCAACTTGATTACAGCAACCCCGTAGTCCGCGAAGCGGTGATTCAAGTCATCTTGCATGTTGCTAGAAATTTCCCCGTCATTCGTTTTGATGCGGCAATGACGCTTGCAAAAAAACATATTCAACGCTTATGGTTTCCTGAACCTGGCGCAGGTGGAGCAATTCCATCCCGCGCGCAATTTGGTTTATCGAAAGCCGAGTTTGAAGAAAAAATTCCGCATGAATTTTGGCGTGAAGTTGTCGATAGAGTTGCACAAGAAGTGCCAGATACTTTATTGCTTGCCGAAGCATTTTGGTTAATGGAAGGTTATTTTGTGCGCACGCTTGGAATGCATCGCGTCTATAACTCCGCGTTTATGCACATGCTTCGTGATGAAGATAATTCAAAATATCGCATGGCAATCAAAAACACATTGGAGTTTGACCCGCAAATTCTTAAGCGTTATGTCAACTTCATGAATAATCCCGATGAAAAAACAGCCATTGAACAATTTGGCAACGGCGATAAATATTTTGGAATATGCACATTGCTTGCCACACTGCCCGGCTTGCCGATGTTTGGTCACGGACAAGTTGAAGGCTTCACCGAAAAATATGGCATGGAATTTCGCCGTCCAAAATTAAATGAAACGCAAGATGAACATTTGATTCAAGCCCACGAATGGAGAATCTTCCCGCTTCTTCACCACCGACAGTTGTTTGCTGACGTTCAGCATTTTCTTTTCTTCGACTTTAATCTGCTCAACGGCGGAAAAGATGAAAACGTGTTTGCCTATTCCAACAAACTTGGTGACGAACGCGGACTGATTATTTATCACAACAAGTTTGCAGATACACGCGGTTGGATTAAAAATTCAATTTCAGCCTTAGACAAATCCAACGGAAAATTAAAGCGTAGTCAAGTAGCCGAAGGTTTGGGCTTACCAAAAAGTGGATTTGTCATTTTCAAAGATTACGCCTCACAATTGGAATATATCCGCTCTTGTAAAGAAATTTGGGAAAGTGGCTTGTATGTAGAACTCGGCGCATATCAATGCCATGCTTTTATGGATTTTAGATTTGTGAATAGCAGTGAATGGGGAATATTAAATAATAACTTGAATGGCGCGGGCGTTAAGTCAATGGACGAGACGTGGGTGGAGATGTTTGGTAGCCGAGAAGCGATTAAACAAGAGGCAGTTGCTAAGAAGGTAGTAGGTAAAAAGAAAGCAGTAGGTAAGAAGCAGAAGTCGGAAGGCAAAAAGCCGAAAGCAATGGCTAAGAAAAAACTTTCAGTGGCAAAGAAAACAGTCTCTAAAAAGGCTAAGGCTAAAAAAGCAGTTGTTAAGAAACAAGTCAAGAAACCTGCTGTGAAGAAAAAAGTTGTGACTAAATCTAAACCGAAAAAGAATAAGTAAATGAACCTCAAACTTTACTTCATCACCTTAATCACCTTCCTCGCCATAGACTCATTTTGGCTGGGATTAGTCGCGCCGTCATTTTATCGTTCGCAGATTGGGCATTTGATGGCGGATAATGCTAACTTCCTCGCGGCAGGGATTTTTTATTTGCTTTACATTTATGGCTTGCTGATATTTGTCATTCTTCCGAGTTTGAAAAACGAATCTATGTACCAGAATGTGATACGTGGCGCGTTGTTTGGATTAATCACATACGCGACTTATGATTTAACTAACTTAGCAACTTTACGCGATTGGCCCCTTTTAGTCACTGGGGTGGATATGGCTTGGGGAACAATTTTGTGCGGAATCACAACATGGGTGAGTGTGTGGGCTAGTAAAAGGTTGGGGATTTAGCAAACAGGTCGCAGGGCAAGTGAGATGCGTGTAGTCAAATTAGTAATAAGTAGGCGTTGGAGCATTCTAGTCAAGTTGAAAAATAAAAATCAAATAAATTTCACCTTACGATTGCCATACGAAAGCATATCAAAATGAATTTAGTGATTGACTTTTTTTTGAAAAGGACTATACTCGCATTATAGAGGTAATGCCGTTATGCGCTTATTTCGAGATGATAAAAAACTTTGTTGAGTAAAGACACGCGAATATTTGTGCGTGTCTTTTTTTATTTTATTTCAAAAGGAGACCTGCCATGGACTACGGACTGATTGGTAAGTTGGAGAAAGCAAAACGATATGCTGAGGATAGAAAACGGTTTCGTTTTAATCAGTTTGACCTTACTTTTCATGGGGATAATAATGACCATCATGTAACGTATAACAATGGTTCGTTTAATTGTGATTGTGAGTTTTTTCTTACACACAAACGTTGCGGACATTCAATGGCGCTCGAAATTTTGTTGAAAGATATGATTGTGGAATCAGTGGAAGCATAATTAAATAACAATTGAATATATCAACTGCCTTCCATTTTGGGAGGCAGTTTTGTTTTAAGGGGATTAGCCACAGAGAACACAAAGGTCACAGAGTTTTCTAAGTAATTCTTTCTCATTCTCTCTGTGAACTCTGTGGCAACTTGTTCTTTTTTCTCATTAAATCTTAAACTTTGTAAGGTAAAATTTTGCTTATGAAACAAAAACTTTCAAGAAGAGATTTTCTCAAACTAAGCGGATTGACATTAGGCAGTTTGGCTTTTTCACCATTTTTACCCGGGCTGACAGACTTTGACGATAGTTTTGTAGTGCGCATTGCCACTGCTGAAATGCCCGTCCGCAAAGAGGCAACTGATGAAAGCCAAATTCAATCCACTTGGTATCGGGATGAATTAGTGCATGTGTACGAACAAGTGACAGGCAAAGACCCCATTCATAACCCTGTTTGGTATCGCGTGTGGGGCGGATATTTACATCGCGGGCGTTTGCAACGAGTTAAAACAATTTATCAAACACCGCTTTTAAATATTCCAGAAGGTACACGTGTTTTGGGTGATATATCAGTCCCATTTACTACCCCATACCGATTTTCTAAAGCATTTGGTTGGCAACCGATGTCGCCACCTTTGTATTACGGCTCAGTGCATTGGGTTGAAGCAGTAGAAGAAGGTCCAGAAATGGCAGATTACAAAGGTGCATGGTATCGCATCTTTGATGAACTCGATTCAAACGTCTCTTATTATGTGCCAGCCATTCACATGCGAATCTTTCCGCCCGAATACCTTGCGCCGATTTCACCTGATGTACCTTATGAACAAAAGATGATTGAAGTAAATATTTCTACTCAAATGTTATATGCCTATGAGTATGGAAAAGTGGTTTTTGAAACCAACATTGCCTCTGGCGTGATTGGTGGCAGACCACTAGATGGTGGCTTGCCTACCAAAACACCTGATGGAACTTTTACAATTTTAGATAAAGTGCCAGCCAAACACATGGGCTATAGTTATTTCAGTTCGCAAACAACAGGTAACTTGCTCGCCGATGCCGATAACTATGTCTTGCCCGGTGTGCCGTGGACGTTGTTTTTCACCAAAGAAGGACATGCTTTTCATGGTACCTATTGGCATGAAAATTTTGGAACACCAATGAGCAAAGGTTGTATTAACATGCGCAGTGACGAATCGAATTGGCTCTTCCGTTGGGCAAAACCCGTTTCCCCGCCAGATGCAGTCGCCACACGCGGGCTTGGTACAGTGGTTGAAATTCATTATTAAGATAGGAAAGAGACCGTCCTGCAGGTTTTTTGGTAAAGCAAAATTATTTATCAAACCTGCGGGACGTTTTACTTAAGATAAAATAACATCCATGCCAACTTTTAACTGGACGGGCAAGCATCTCGCCGCGCCTCAACCTGCTACTGTTATTCAAGATTCAATCACTTACCCCAAAGGACGTGGCTATCCAAAGTCTCGTCCCGATGGTCGTGTAATTCTTGGGGATAATCTTAACGTGATGGCGGCGTTGTTACCCGAATACGAAAACAAAATCAATTTGATTTATGCCGACCCTCCATTTTTTACAAACAGAAAATTTTCTGCTCGCATTGGGAAAGGCGAAGATTCTCGTAAACCTTCCAAATGGAAATTAGCAGAGGGTTATCACGACTCATGGAATACGCTTGACGATTATTTACAGTTTTTATACGAACGCCTTTTACTGATGTGGAAACTGCTTGCTCCAACTGGAACTTTGTATCTGCATTTAGATTGGCACGCTGACGCATATGCACGTTTGATTTTAGATGAAATTTTCGGTGCTGAAAACTTCATCAACGAAATCATTTGGGCATATCATGGCCCTTCACCAATTCGCACTGCTTTCAATAGAAAGCATGACACGATTTTGATGTATGCAAAAAGTAAAAATTATGTCTTCAATGCGGACGAAGTGCGTGAGCCGTATAGCCAAAGCACACTGACGACATTTAAGTCATCACCAAAAGCAGGCTTCGGGAAAGTGCCAGATTTGGAAAGAGGCAAAGTACCAGAAGATTGGTGGTATTTTCCAGTAGTGGCTCGTTTACATAGTGAAAGAACAGGCTATCCGACTCAAAAACCTGAAGCCTTGTTAGAACGCATTATTCTGGCTTCATCGAATAAAAATGATTTGGTTGCAGATTTTTTCTCAGGTTCTGGTACAACTTCTTTGGTTGCGGCGAAGCATGGCAGAAAATTTATTGCTTGTGATGAATCCATGCGTGCAGTGCAAACATTGCGAGCGAGATTGTCAGAGACAAAATCCGTGTTTACATTTGAACGTGATTTGGCTATAAAAAATGAAGTTGCTAATAAATCGAAAAAGATAAAAATAAAAATTGTTGATGATAGGATTCAAATCCAAACTTCGTTGCACGTAGATTTTTGGGAAGTTGATTCGGCTTGGGATGGGAAAATATTCAAGAGCATTGCTCAAGCTCAACGTCACGGAAGAAGCGGGGAAATACCAATGGAGTTAAAAATAAAAATCGGAGGCAAGGTCTGCATCCGATTAATCACCGTTGAAGGCAAACAATTTCAATTACACATCTAAACGATAACCGACACCACGAATCGTTTTGAGCAGTTTGGGATTATCAGGGTCAAGTTCAATAGCTTGGCGAAGCCATGAGATGTGAACATCTAATGTACGGGTATCACCAGTGTAATTGGTTTCCCATGCTTTTTTGAATAATGGTTCGCGTTCAACTACTTCGCCATGTTTTTCCATAAGCAACTGTAATAAAGTAACGAGACGCGGCGTGAGCTTTGTGCTTTTGCCCATGCAACGCACACGGCGTTTTTCTAAATCTAAACGAATGGGACCGACATGCAAAACATTTTTACCGTCACCAGGTAATAAAGGTTTGATACGATTGGAAAGTTTTTGCGCTGTAAAAGGTAAAACTAAAACAGCATCTGCTAAATCTTTGTTGACTTCGATTTCATCTTCAAGAATTAAGATGATGGGAAGTTTAGAATCTTTTTCACGTAGTGATTGACAAATTCTTATGCCAGTGCTTCGTAAAGAAGCCGCATTCACAACAACCAAACTTGGGCTCACTTCTTTGAGGCGCGCTACTGCTTTGCTACCGTTTAAAGCAATATGGACATCAAATCCCTTTTTCTGCAAATCCATTGCAAAAGAAGGGATTTCTGCGTGCTTTGCTTCTATCACCAATAGTGTGGTGGTTTTCATAATGTAATTGGGTACACCTGACTTTGATTTACCTTAATGACCTTAAAATTAATAATGGTGGGCTTTTAAGTTTGTTAAGGTTTTTGCATTATACACTAAATCTTAACAAATGCTTTTAATCCATAGTACTATTTGATGAAGGAATCAATTTACATTTTTTATAAGTTTGCTTGACTTTTTGTAGCAAACTTGGTAATATCGGCGGGCTTCATTAACGATGCGGGGTGGAGCAGTGGCAGCTCGTCGGGCTCATAACCCGAAGGTCGCAGGTTCAAGTCCTGCCCCCGCTACTGATAAAAATACTCGTGAGACATCACGAGTATTTTTGTTTTAATTTGAATTATCAATATTGGCAAATGTTTTTTTCGTGCATGTTGCGCTACTACAGACTGATATTTTTAAGTAATTATTGCTTAAGTCATAATAACTGATGACTGGATAGCCTTTTTGATTTAGTGCTAATGAATTGAACCATCCCAATTGACCGTTGCTGTGTAATGTTGTAATTGTTTTTGTTGAACAATCTATATTTGAGCAAACAGATATTTTCAAATTCCCTTTTGTGCTGTTAAGATAACTAATGACGGGTAAATCTTTGCTATTTAATACTAGTGAAGTATTAAAACCGACACTACCTTCACTATCTACTCGTGAGATTATTTTTTGAGAACAATTTGGATTTAAGCAAGCCGCTAATTTCAAATCACTGTTTGTAGCATCCCAATAACTGATGATGGGATGACCATTTTTTGTCAGGGCGAGTGATGTATCACCACCGACGTTTCCTTTGCTATCTAGCGTTATGATATTTTTGTTTTCACAAAAAATATCATAGCAAATTGTCAATTTCAAATCGCCATTGAATTGGTCAAAATAACTGATGACAGGAAAATTGTCGTTTAACAATGCTAGCGACGAACTTGCTCCTACGTTTTGACTTTCATCAACAATAGTAATGGTTTTGTTTTTACAATCGGCATCATGACAGACTGCTAATTTCAAAATGCCATTGGTTTGGTCAAAATAACTAATGACTGGAATAAGATTATCTTTCAACGCCAGTGAAGTATGTTGACCAACAATCCCTTCACTATCTAATACTTTGATGATGGTTTTTTGGCAAAATTTGTCTTTGCAAATAATGAGGCGTAGGTCGCCATTGGTTTGGTCAAAGTAACTGATGATTGGAAAATCATCACTATTTAATTTAATAGACGTGTAAAACCCAACTTCTTTGTCATTATCTATTGAAGAAATGACTCTGCTCTTGCATTTTTCATCTTTGCAAATCGCTACCTTCAATGTGCCATTGGTGATGTCGTGATAACTAATGACGGGCAGTCCTTCACTATTAATTGCTAAAGATGTATGTGAGCCTACGTTTGCGCTGTCATCCACAACTGTGGTGATGCTAGATGCTTGAGCGGGAGTTGCAAAACAAATCAACAATAATGTGCATAGCACCGCATGTATAAATTTGGTTAGCGCTTTCATTTTCCCTCTTTTTCTTTGGAAATAATCACATCTAAAAATGCAAATAAATTTTCTATGCTAGAAAAGAAAAAAGTTTCGCTTGTATGCGGGTTATCCACTTGCACACGCCAAGTTGAGTTTTCATCCTCACACCAAACGCGTAGGAGGAAGGCATGGTATCCTCGTACAGAAACAGGTTTCCCCGAAGAGTGAGGCGTGTGCGTGCTATAATTTGAGAGTTGGGTTAGGTTAGTCATAACCCCAACTATATGAATCCCCCGCTTAGAAAACGCTCAGAGATATGCCACCCAAACTTCGACTGACTTTATTCGGTGATGTTGCGATTCAAAAAGGAAAAAAGAAAGTTGAGGGATTTTCTTCGCGCGCGTCAGAGGCTTTGTTTTTATATTTGGCTTGCAATCCTCGTCCAATTGCACGCGAAACACTAGCAGAACTTTTATGGGCAGACAGAACTTCTACACAAGGGCTAACAAATTTACGCACCAGCCTCACTTCATTAAGAAAAGAATTAGATGCTTATTTGGTTGTTACGCGCGATTCGTTAGCATTCAATAATGATGCTGATGCTGAATTGGATGTGGATGAATTTGAAACGCAATTAAAAAAATTAGGCTTGCCAGACCAAGCCCATATGCCGCAAAATGATGAAGATGCGTTGGCTTTACAAACCGCATTAGATTTGTATCGCGGTGATTTTTTAGAAGGCTTTCATTTACGAGATGGACAAGGCTTTGAAGAATGGGTAGTTTTGCAACGTGAACGCTTAAAACGCTTTGCTCGCGAAGGCTTCCGCCTCTTGACTCACTTTCAGCTTGGTCAAGCAAAATATACCGAAGCCTCACTTTCAGCCACTCGCTGGCAAAAACTTGATTTGTATGATGAAGAAGCCTGCCGGGCTCAAATGTGGGCATTAATGCGAACTGGTCAAAAAAATGCAGCGTTGACCTGTTATCAGAATCTAAAACAAAAACTGAAACAAGATTTAGATGTTCCACCTTCTTCCGCAACCATAGATTTATTTCAACGCTTACAACAAATTGATTTTCCACCTACTATCAACTTGCCATATTTTTCAAGTAGTTTTTTGGGGCGTAAAAATGAAATTGAAAAACTTGAAAATTTATTCATTAATTCTCAAACTCGTTTAGTCACTTTAGTTGGCACAGGCGGAATTGGCAAAACCCGATTAGCGGTTGCCTCGACTCGTTTTTTAACCGAAAGAAAACCTGCTCAATTTTTGCATGGAGTTTATTTTGTTTCTTTGTCGGTTGTTAATTCTGCACAAGAAATTCCATTGCGGGTTGCCGAAGCAATAGGTTTCGTATTTCAAGGTACAGACCCTTTACAAAAACAAATACTAAATTTTTTGAAAGACCGTGAAGTTTTGCTCGTGCTAGATAACTTTGAACATCTAATGAATGAATCTGGCACGGCGATTGCTTTTATTGTTGAAATGTTGCGTGAGGCTTCAAATATCAAATTATTAATCACATCACGCGAGCGTTTGAATTTGTTTAATGAAATTGTGTTTGACATCAGCGGTTTGGATGTTCCTGCCGAAGATGAATTTTCTGGGCAAGAATATAGTGCTGTCGCTTTGTTTTCACAAAATGCACAAAGAATTCAACAAAACTTTTCATTAGATGATTCCAATAAAAAATCTGTGGCGCAAATTTGTCGTTTGGTAAACGGGGTGCCATTAGCCATTGAATTGGCTTCGGCTTGGATGCGAAATTATTCTTGTGAACAAATTGCTGAACAAATCAAAACTGATTTAGATTTTCTTGCAAGTCCATATCCTGATATGTCAGCAGGTCACAAAAGTTTGCGGGCAGTGTTTGAACGTTCATGGTCATTGCTTACAGTAGATGAGCAAATAACTTTTGCGCAACTTTCTATTTTTCGCGGCGGCTTCACGCTCGAAGCAGTTGAGGCTGTGATACTGCAAAATAGCAGTAACAATTATCCGCAAGAAGGAAGCGCAGAAATTCTTTTATCTACATTAGTTGATAAATCACTTTTACAAAAACATATTGATGGTCGTTATGATATTCATCCATTACTTTTGCAATATGCCTCAGAGAAATTATCCGCTTCAAGCACTGACCTTGAAACTGTTTCTGCGAGACACACATCTCATTATTTGACATTTTTGACTCAACTTGGTGATGGCGAATCTCCTGAACAACGCAATGCCATTCGCCCTGAACGCGATAACATTGATCGTGCTTGGATACATGCGGCAGAAAAAAATATGTTGCATGAATTAGAACAAACCACAGGAATTTTGCATAGTTTTTATAGCGCGCAAAGTTGGTTTCAAGAAGGTATAGATTTGTTTGAGCAAGTTTTAGAAATTACAAATAAAAGGGAACAAGCCGAAGCAAATGGTTTAACTGTTGAACTCTTAAGTCGCAAAGCCAGAATGCACACACAAATTGGTCAATTAGAAAAAGCCGGCGCTGACTTAACGCAAGCCTCAACTTTATTGGATTCTTTGAATGACTCTTCACGCCTTTCTCGTGTATTAGATTCACTTGCAATAACAAGTTACTATGCAGGTGATTATGTTCGTGCAATGAATTTGGCACAAGAGAGTTTGCAAATTTCTGAAAGTGAACAAAATTTAGACGGTATGGCATTTTCATTAAACTTTTTAGGCAGTTGCGCCAAAGTAAAAGGCGATTATGAACAATGCAGAAATTATTTTCAACGTGCCTTTGAAACTTACCAAACTATGAAAGATGAAATTGGTGCGGCGATGGTGTTAAATAATTTAGGTAATTTATTGCAAGCACAAGGGAATTATTCAGAAGCACAAACTTATTACATTCAAAGCAGTGAGATTTTCAAAACGCAAGACCATGTTCATGGTGCGGCAACAACGCTTGGAAATGCTGGCAAGTTAGCAGGCAGACAAGGTGATTATGAACTTGCTGAAAAATTACTAACTGAAAGTTTGGTATTGAAAAGAAAAATCAATGACCAACGGGGTGAAGCAGTTGCCTTAGCAGGCTTAGGTGATGTAGGTTTGCTTGTAAAAGATTATAGTGAAGCAAAAATAAAATTCTTAAGTGCATTGAAAATAGCCCAACAAATTGGCGATGCGCAATTGATGCTTGATATTCTTTCGGCACTTGCATTACTGGCTGATGAACAAAATCAAAATGAGTTATGTCAACATTTATTTGCTTATGTATTGAATCATAACGGCACGCAAGAAGAATCTCGCCAGCGGGTGGCGAAATTAAAAGATAAATATTCTCAAGAAAATGGAAAATGGAATCAAGAAGCAGTTGAAGATGTGGCGATTATTGTTTTGAAAGAAAAATAATTAACATAGCCACTAGTTTTCAATCACCCTCACAAACACATATTCTGCTCTAGCACCACTTGGGTCGGTGAGGATAAATGACTCAGGGAACATTGGCGCGGGCGGTGGCGGTTCTGGAATTTCTTGAAAGTTGTTACACACTGCTACACCTTTGTGGATGATTGCCATCCAACCTCTATCAGTAAGATTGATTCCATCTACAGAAGTGACCCGTAACCACTTATCGCCTCGTTTGACTTCGGGACCATCTGCTACTGCTTCCCAAACTTCATCTCCTACAATTAGTTGACCACGATTATATGACCTGATGACTGTGGCAAAGACATTATGGTCGGTTCGTAATCTTGTTCCATTGTTGATAGGTGTCATACTATATTGCGCCATACAATTCTCCTATGCTTTAAGACGGTCTGTGACCGTCGAACGATTTATATAATAAGAGGGTCGCAGACCCTCTTTGAGCAAGATTTAATTTACTTTCCGATATTCCACTTTCACATTTCCAAAGGTTGCAATTAATGTTGCTTGCGTTTGTGAACTTGGATAGCGTGCTAAGAAATCGGCTTCGGTGCCGTTGAAATAGTTTAAGTCAATGTTGAGGCTTTCCACGCCGTATAATGTTCCATCGCCATTATCTGTAAATTGCCAATACAGCCAATCTCTCCAAATGGATGGAATGCGCGGAGGTGTAGGGTTGTACCATGCAATCCATAACGGGTATTGACCAAAATAACTTACGCCTGCGGCAAACTCTTGCCAATAAAAGAAGCCCGTATAAACGCCGAGTTGTTTGTTTGGTAATAAAACTCGCAAACGTTCCATAAAGTCAAACCAATGTCGCCAACCAGTAAATTGCCCACCGTATCTATCTTCAAAGTCGCACCACATTTCCATTTCGCCAAGGTCATTGCCCATCACTTCTACCCATTTTTCGGCTTGACGCTTGGGGTTGGCACGACTGTCATAAAACCAATACGAACCGCGAGCCATTCCCGCTTGTTTGGCGTTTCTCCATGAAATTTTGAATTCGTTATCTTCCCACAAATTTTGCCCCGCGCGGATGATGACTCCGCGTGTGAGGTTGCTCATTTTCACAAAATTGATTCCTTGTGGCGTGGTCGGGTCATCTTGCCAGAAGGAAACATCTGGAAATTTGTAGTAGTTAAAAGTTTGCGAATCTCTTTGTGGTTGGATGATAGGTGTGGGGAATTGATTTGAGTCCATTGTTTGCTCGTTGTTTACAAACATTATAAAGCAAAATATAAAAGTGACTTCAATTTTGAAGTCACTTTATATCAAAATAGGTCAGGTGAATTAATTATTTATCGCACCTTGATTAATCCAATCAATAATTGCTTGTAATTCTGCACTGGATGGAGAGGGTCCGCGATTAGGCATTTCGCCTTGTTGAATTAATTGCACAAGCAGGCTTTCATTTGCATTGTTAGGGATAAGTACAACTCCATTAAATGAGCCGAACATCAAGCCATCATACGATGCTAGGTTTAATCCTTCACGAGTGCGGATTCCGCCGTGACATTCCACGCAGTAGGTTTGAAAGATAGGCAAAACTTGATTTGTAAAACTAATATTGCTTGTAACAACTTCATTTGACTGAGTCGCTTCAGCGGTGGGGACAGATGTATCTGTTGGCAAGGCAGTCTGTGTGGGCGGAACAGAGGTTGAAGTAGCAGGAACAGCCGTCGGCGTGGCTTGAGGCGTTGCTGTTGCACAAGCGGAAATCATTAATAGCATCAATAAAATTGGAATGATAAATTTTTTCATTTTATATCCTTATAAGCAACGTCCCGCAGGTTTTGATTTGGAATCAAGTTCATTGATAGCAACCTGCGGGACGGTTAATTTTTACAAATGTAATTTAGAAAGTTGAGAATTTGCTGAAAAAACGATGTGATTTTTTGAGTCTGTTCTCATCTTTTGCAAGGTAAGGTATAATTTCTGCGCCTCACATTGGGGCAACTTCATTACAAGGCTGAGTATGACAGGCGAATTTAACTTACCCGAAAATTATTGGCGCGATATTCAAGTCAATTCAAAAGACGTTGAAAATTTACACACTTATCTTTTTGAACGTGAGATGCCGTTAACCACGCACGACCTCGCGTTTGAGTTTATTGAAGCGCGCGTGCGTGCTGAACAAGCACAAAAAGAAAGTGAAAAGAAAACCCCTGCGAAGAAATTTTTACCAAAAGAAAAATATTCAGTGGGTGATGATTTGGTTTTCCCTGCTGTTGGTTGGAAGCATGGCAAGGTGAAATTGGTGCGCGCAGGTGTGAATCCATCCGTTAAGAGTTTTGACGTGCTTGTGGTTGAAATGGATGACCAAAGCGAACGTCTGTTTGCGGCTGGTTTAGAAGTGCATCATCTGAACGATGTGCCGATTGCTACTTCTGAAAGCAGTGAAATTAACTCGAATGCGATTTTAAGTGAGAATGGTCACGCCATTGAAAAAGCACTCGAAGCCGCGTTGAGTGCCGATGATGGTCTTGTGAAAATTGCTGGGCGTTGGTTTCCACGTGCTTTGTTAGTGGATGTTAATCAAGGGCAATTAAATTTAGTGGAAGCCGCGTTGGATATGGCGAGCGGTGAACCTTTGCCGACCGAAGCCTTAATGAAAGATATTGAATTGCCTGCGGGTGTGAATCCTAAATTGGCTGAATTCTCTTTGAATTACGCGTTACAAAATGATTCACGTTTTGATGAAGTTGGTGCGGCAGGACAGGTGTTGTGGTGTTTGCATCGGCTTGAACCTGATTTTGTGCGCGATGTTCCGCCGCAATTAAAATATATTGAAGTGCCACATGACCGCGAAGATATGACTGTTGCTATGGCGGCACTCGAAGCGCAATTAGATGATGAACTGACTCCACATGATGAAGAAGATTCTAACGAGAGTATTTCTTCACTCACCATTACATTGATTTATCCACATTTGCGGGCTGGCACGTTACCTATGTCTGCTCGGGCGCGCAAGTTGTTCCCAACGGCGTATGAATCTCCGCGTGTGCGTTTTACATTGGTAGATGGCAAGACCAAACAAAAAATCCCTGCTTGGGTTGTGCGTGAGCATGGTTATGTGTATGGTTTACGCGAATGGTATAAAGCGCATCAATTAATCCCAGGTTCGTTGGTGCATATTAAAAGAAGCAATGTGCCTGGCGAAGTGATTGTGGAAGCAAAGACTCAACGCTCATCGAAAGATTGGGTGCGGACGGTTATTGTCGGTACCGATGGCGGTTTGGTATTTGCGATGTTGAAGCAAGCCATTACAGCCGAATTTAATGACCGTATGGTGATTCATGTACCAGACTTCAAAGCCTTAGACCCTGCTTGGGAAAAGAAACGTCCATTTGATGAGTTGGTGGTGCATGTGTTGCGTGAGTTAGCAAAATCGAATCCGCAAGGGCATGTCCATGCTCAGGAATTGTACGCAGGTGTCAACTTAGTGAGACGCGTCCCCCCTGCGCCGTTATTTGTCACGTTGGCGACAAATCCGATTTTCAAACATGTAGGCGATTTACACTTCCGCCTCGCGGAGGATGCTGAATGAGTTTAATAAAACCAAATTCCAAAACACCATTTCATATTGATTTTGATTGGTGGAAACAAAATGAACGCGATTGGCAAGTGTTTTTGCGTTCGTTCTTATGTGAAGAACATCAACAAGCCTTTGCAGAAGTTGAAGAAGGTGAGTTGATTGATTGGATTGACCCTGAAACCGCCGAAGTAAAACAAGTGGATGGCGTGCAACATGCCTTGATTAGTCATTGCGCGTTAATGCCTGAATTTTTAAGTGAACGAACCGCTATGGTCGAATCTGTTTTTCGTACATTTTTGGCAAATGGAAATATCCCCATGTCTGCTGAAGATTTGAGCAAACGCCTCGGCAGACCTGCCGACACCATTCTCAGAACCATTTCTGGCGCGCGTGTATATCGCGGGTTAAGACCCATTCAAACACAAACTGTTAATTCAGCAGTGGTAGAATAGTAAACTAATCCGCTAATCTTCTCGAATTTTCGCTAATCACTTATTCGCGCTGATTGGTGTAGATTGGTGGATAAAAATTGCCCTCGTAGCTCAACGGATAGAGCAGTTGCCTTCTAAGCAAAAGGTTGTCAGTTCGATTCTGGCCGAGGGCGCAAGTTTTCCCAAACTCAACTTAAGGTTAATCAATACATGCCTGCTCAAAAATGGCACGCTGGAATTCACAATTTTTTTCAACCCCACGACCAAACAGAACTTGATTTATTTCATAACCTAATGTCTGCTATTCTTTCTCACTCATCGGATAACGAAACCGCTTCAAGCAACCCTCAGCCTGATTCTGCTCTTCCAGTTAATAAATATCCCGATGCCTTGCCGATTCTCCCGCTTCGCGGGTTGGTTGTTTTCCCAAATAATTCTGTTCCATTAACAGTCGGTGTACCACGTTCCATCAAACTAGTAGATGATGCCATGAACGGCGATAAGTTAGTGGGTTTAGTTGCCGCAGTTAATCCAGAGTTAGAAACGCCTGGTCCAAATGAATTATACAAAGTTGGCACAATTGCAACAGTGCATCGTTTACTTCGCGCACCGGACGGCACTGTGCGTTTATTAGTGCAAGGCATTGAACGTTTTAGACTTGGTAAATTTGTGCAAGAAGAGCCATATCTCAAAGCAAAAATTCACCTTGCACCTGAACTCAATGAAGATAATATCGAAACCGCCGCGCTGGCTCGCAATGCGCGTGACCAGTTTCAACAAATTACCCAAATGATTCCTTCGTTCCCAGAGGAATTAGCAAATTCTATTCTTTCGTTAGAAAATCCATTGCAAACCGCGTATGCCATTGCAAACTTCCAACGCATGGATTTGAAAGACGCGCAAGAAATTTTAGAGTTAGATTCTGTTTATAACAAATTAAAGAAATTAATCGGCTTACTCGTAAGAGAGGCTGAGGTTTTACAAATCGGGCAAAAAATCCAGAATGAAGCGCGTGGAGAAATTGAAAAAGTCCAGCGCGAATATTTCTTACGTGAACAAATGAAAGCCATCCAACGCGAACTTGGCGAACGCGATGACCAAGCCCAAGAAACTGAAGAATTTCGCAAAAAAATTGAAGAAGCGAAAATGCCCGAAGAAGCAGAGAAACAAGCAAAACGGGAGTTGGAGCGTTTATCTCGTTTGCCAACTGCGGCGGCGGAGTATGGAGTCATTCGTACTTATTTAGATTCTTTGGTTTCATTGCCATGGTCTGTCACCACGAAAGATAATTTAGATATTGCCCACGCTCGCAAAGTTTTGAATAAAGACCATTATGGGCTGGAAGATGTGAAAGACCGCATTTTAGAATTTTTGGCGATTCGCAAATTACGTATTGACCGTAAAGATGATAAAAAAGATAAAAAATTAGATGATGCTATTCGCCGTGAACGCGAAGGTGTGATTTTATGTTTTGTAGGTCCGCCCGGTGTTGGTAAAACTTCGTTAGGACAATCCATTGCTCACGCTATGGAAAGAAAATTTGTGCGTGCTTCACTAGGCGGCATACGTGATGAAGCCGAAATTCGCGGACATCGTCGCACATATATTGGTGCAATGCCCGGCAGAATTTTACAATCTCTAAAACGAGTCAATTCTAAAAACCCAGTATTCATGCTCGATGAAGTAGATAAACTCGTCAATGATTATCACGGTGACCCTTCTTCTGCTTTGCTTGAAGTGTTAGACCCTGAACAAAATAATGAATTTCGAGATAACTACATTGAAGTTGGGTTCGACCTTTCACAAGTGTTTTTCATTGCAACCGCTAACTCATTAGATTACATTCCGCGTGCTTTGCGTGACCGCATGGAAGTAATTTATCTTTCGGGTTATACAGAAAATGAAAAGATGGCAATTGCTCGCGGATATTTAATCCCGCGTCAGATTCGCGAAAATAGTTTGCGCGAAAAAGAAATCAAGTTTAATGACGATGCTTTACGATTAATCATTCGACAATATACACGTGAAGCGGGTGTACGCAATTTAGAAAGAAAAATTGGTGCCGTTTGTCGTAAAGCCGCCACAAAAATTGCTGAGCGAAAAGCAAAGCGATTTACGATTACATCAAAACTCGTCGAAGAATTTTTAGACCATCCAATTTTCCTCGGACCAGAAGAATTAAACAAACGCACTTCTATCCCCGGCGTTGTGCCAGGCTTAGCATGGACATCTTTTGGTGGTGATTTGTTATTGATTGAATCCACTGCCATGCCCGGCGGACGCGGATTTCAAATCACAGGTTCTATTGGCAACGTCATGCAAGAATCAGCACGCGCGGCATTATCTTACGTCCGCTCACGGGCTGATAAATTAAAAGTGTCACACGAATTTTTCGAGAAATTTGAAATTCACATGCACGTTCCATCTGGCGCACAACCAAAAGATGGACCTTCTGCTGGTGTAACAATTGCAACTTCTTTGGTATCGTTAGCATCTGGCAGAAAAGTAAAACCACAATTGGGCATGACTGGCGAAATTACCTTGCGAGGTCAAGTTTTAGCCATTGGCGGCGTCAAAGAAAAAGTATTAGCCGCACATCGCAGTGGAATTAATACCGTCATTTTGCCTAAGCAAAACGAACAAGATGTAGATGATGTGCCAGATGAAATTCGCAAGACAATGAAGTTTATCTTCGTCAACACAGTAGATGAAGTCATCAAAGCCGCATTAGAGCCTGCAAAAAAAATAACAAAATCAAAAAAGAAGCCTGTAAAAAAGAAAAAAGAAACAAAGGCGAAAAAGAATGTTAAACAAAAAAATACTGCTCGCAGAAGATGACATCACCATGGTTTCATTATTAAAAACTCTTCTTAAAATGGAAGGGTTTGATATCGTTTCAATTCACGCCGATGCAAATGTCCCCGAAGAGGTCAAAAAAGAAAAGCCTGCGGTTCTGCTTCTTGATTTTCATTTGGGTGCTCAAAACGGGATAGATATTTTAGATGAAATTCGCAGTCAAGAAGAGACGCGCGATGTAAAAGTGATTATGTCTTCGGGCGCAAGCGTTAAAGAAGAATGTATGAATCGCGGCGCAAATGGTTTCTTGCTCAAACCCTACATGCCCGACGACCTCATCAGCCTTTTGAAACAAACCATATCCGCATGAGCAATTTTCACATCCGCGAATTTTCTTTTGACGGAGATTACGAGCGTGTTTTGAATTTATGGAAAGAAATCGAAATTGGAATGAACGTGGGGAAATCTGATTCACCAGAAGAAATTAAAAAGAAAATTCAACGCGACCCCGATTTATTTTTAATAGCCGAATCAAATCATCAAATTATTGGCACAGTCATTGGCGCATTTGATGGACGACGTGGTTTTATTTATCATCTGGCGGTGCATAAAAAATTTCGCCGTCAAAAAGTTGCTAGCCAACTTTTATCAAATGTTGAAGAACGATTAAAAAATAAAGGTTGCCTAAAATGTTTGTTAATGGTATTTGCTGATAACACTGACGCAATTCATTTTTATAATAATCATGGCTGGCATCATCAGCCCGAAGATTTAGTTTTTGCAAAAGAATTTTAGATGAAACTTCGATTTGGAATTTTGACTCTCTCTGACCGTTCATCACGCGGCGAACGTGATGATGAATCTGGACCTGCACTCGCCTCATTCATTCACGCCGAAAATTGCTCAGTGACCCGAAGCCTCATCTTGCCTGACGATGAGTCTGCTATCCGTGACACATTAATCCAATGGGCAGATAGCGGCGAGTTTGACATTATCCTAACCACCGGAAGCACTGGCTTTGCTCCGCGTGATGTTGCCCCCGAAGCAACAAAATCGGCTATTCAAAAAGAAGCCCCAGGTTTAGCCGAATATATGCGCGCCGAAAGTTTGAAGAAAACAAAACATGCCATACTTTCTCGTGCAGTTGCTGGCATTCGCGGAAAAACATTAATCATCAATTTACCCGGAAGCCCTAAAGGTGCAGTGGAAAATTTAGGCTTTGTTTTCCCTGTTTTATCTCACGCTGTGCAATTATTAAAGGAAGACCCAGATTCAGAAGCAGGTCATTAAAATAAAAAGTGCAGACTTTGGTCTGCACTTTTTATGTTGATTATTTATTTCCAAACAAACTCTATATTTTCTGTAACAGGATTCCAATAGTTTGGATTAGGGCTGAGAGTTAACCCTGAGTCTGTCCAACTGGAAACAATATACGCGCCGCTAGAAATAATGTTACTACCTTTTGCGCCATACCCAGACGAAGATAATGAATCTGGATGCAAGATGGCAAAGGCGGGGTGAGCAACATATTCAAGCATTTCTGTCTCTGGCACTGGGCGGCTGAGATGAATCAATACTGTATTAATGTCAACTTTTTGAATGCCATCTACTAAAGATTTTGCGCGGTCATCAGCATCGCGTTCGCCATTAAAGGCAATGAATTTTTCTAACCAAGTTGGGTAATTGCCATCACCATGAAGTGGGCTTTGCGGGTCAAACCAGCGGTTGAAATTGTCTACGATAATGTCTGTGGTGATGGGTGTTCCATCGCTGAATGCGGCGTTGGAGCGAATTTCAAAAATGTAGTCAAGTTGGTCATCTGAAACAATCCATGAGGAAGCGATGCCAGGTTGTACTTTTCCATTTTCATCTAAACGAACTAAGCCTTCATATACATAACTGCTGACTAGCAGGGCGTCTGTGTCGTCTGTCACTGCTGGGTCTAGTAGGATGTTGGGGTTGATGGCTAGCAGCTTACCCGCCTCAGGCGTAGCTTCTGCTTGGGTGCTAGAAACAGGTGTGGGCGTGGAGGTTGAAGCGTCTTGCTTGGGCTGACATCCTACTATCAAAAGTAGCAGAGTCCAACTTATTAGGAGAATTTGTTTTTTCATCTTGATGCCTCATTTATTATGTTGCTTTTAAGGGTCTTTTCGGTTTGCAGGCTTATTAGTGTAGCCCAATTTTGACCTTACTCAATTGCAAGTTTATATTATTCTAGCGTACTTTTAAGGGTTCGGGAATATAATGAAGGGACTATTTGATTATGGCTTGAAAATTTGGCAACCCCTTTTTAACGTGCTTTGCCACTAATACTATGAATTAAGAGCAATCCGAAATCGTACAATTTTTAACGAGTAGAGGTCCTATGTTAAGACAGAATTATTCGACACTTTTTAAGATTTTCTCGCTGGTGGTGATTTTTTCACTAATTGTGGCTGCTTGTGCACCCGCAAGTGATATTGCTGGTCCTGCTACGGGTGGCGAGGAGCCGACTGTTGAAGCACCTCAAACAGAAGAGCCCCAGACAGAAGAACCTCAGACAGAAGAGCCCCAGACAGAAGAACCTCAGACAGAAGAACCTCAAACGGAAGAGCCTTCTACTGAAGAGGCTACGGCAACGCTTGAGGTTGCAACGAACACACCAGATATAAATGCTGTTGTGGCTACGGAAACCCCAGACCCTAATGCTACATCTACAGAAGTTGCCACAGAGACACCTATATTCACAGAAACACCAACTCCAACAGCAAGCGCTACACTAGTTACACCTGTTTCTAGAAGCGCGGCAGACGACCCATATATTGGTTTAGGTGTAGCCTGTAATAATGATTTAACAGCAACGTTTACTATTACCAACAACGGTGGCGCACTTGTTGGTGGTTCTTATACTGTCTCTGAACCGGGTGGAGGGACACAGACTTTTCCATTAAATTTGGGTAATAGAGAAAGAGAGCGGATTACCGCCGCTGGTAATGCTACTGTGACTGTTACTTATTCCACGTCACAACTTCAATCTGTGAATTTGGAGGCGACTGGTACTTGTATTCCGATTCCACCTACTAATACACCTGTGCCAACGAGTACATCTACTCAAACTAGAACTCCAACTGCAACGCGTACTCCAACGGCTACACGGACGCCTACTGCGACAATAACAGATGGACCATCACCGACTGCTTCCTTAACATCAACAGCAACCCCATCGCGCACACCTACAAATACTCGCACGCCAACGGCTACACGGACGCCAACTGCTACTGTTACAGATGGTCCATCACCAACTGCTTCTTTAACCCCAACAAGAACGCCATCTCGTACACCAACATCTTCAAGGACGCCAACATCTTCACGCACACCTACCGCCACAATAACAGATGGACCGTCACCGACTGCTTCCTTAACGTCAACAACAACACCATCACGCACGCCCACTTCTTCGGTGACACCTAGTAACACACCAACAAGTACATTGACGTTTACTCCAAGCCCCACTTTGGTTATTGTTGATGGTCAACTTGACCTTGAAGTGTACTGTAACAATGATTTGTCTGCTACCTTTGTTATCACCAATGTTTCTGGCACGGTGAGTAATGGTAGTTATAGTTACTCTGACCCAGCAGGAAATAGCGATAGCGGTTCATTGAATCTTGGACCTGGAGATAGTACTTCGTTCCCAGGTGCTGGCAATGGCACTATGACAGTGACATATAACACGACAAAACTTGCTTCTGTAACATTAAAAGTAACAGGCTCTTGTATTAAAGTGCCTCCGACTAATACACCATCACCTACTGAAACACCAACTGCCACACCTACGGACACTCCAACCGCAACGCCTACTAACACGCCATCTACGCCACCGTCACTTTCAGTGGTAGGTTCCTGCACAGGCTCAAACCCTGCCACAGCCCAATTTGTTGTTACAAATAGCGGTGGTGATATGCCTGCTTCTTATTCTTACGAAATAATGGATGATAGTGGAAGTGTAGTGCAAAACGGAAGTTTCCAATTAAAAGCAGGTGACAGCATCACATTTACTGTTAGTGGAACTTCATCTACTTATGACTTCTCAAGCCCCAATGATAGTTCTTTGAACGCTTCTGCAGATTTAACCAAATGTAATTCGACAGTGATTCCGCCGAGCTTATCTGTAAGCGGTGCTTGTACCTCTAATACTGGTGTAGCAACCTTTATTGTGAAAAATAATGGCGGCGACATGACCACCTCTTATGATTATGAAATCACAGACGCAAGCGGTGCTAGCGCACAAAAAGGTACATTCCAATTAAAAGCAGGTGATAGTACGACAATTACTGTAAATGGCAAATCTGCTTCATATACATTTGCTAGCCCGAATGATGCTAACTTAACAGCAACAGCCAATATGACAACTTGTGGTGGCATTGTGATAAATTCTCCATTGCTCTCGGCATCTGGTGCATGTACATCCAATGCAGGAGTTGCCACATTTATCATCACGAACAATGGTGGTGATATGACCACTGCTTATGATTATGAAATCACAGACGCAAGTGGTGCCAGTGCACAAAAGGGCACATTCCAGTTGCTAGCAGGTCAAAGTACAACGATTACTTTAAGTGGCTCGTCATCTTCATATTCACTATCCAGCCCGCAAGACCCAGGCTTAAGTGCAACAGCCAACATGACAGCATGTGTTGCGCCTCCACCTCCGCCATCATTATCTGCTACAGGTGTGTGTGTGAAAAATGGTACTGCCGCTGCCTTTAATATCACCAATAATGGCGGAAGTATGCCTGTGGCATTTGTGTACACGATTACAGACGCAAACGGAAATATTATCCAAACTGCGCCATTCCAATTGAATGCTGGCGGCACGATTAATTTGGTGGTCAGTGCAGGAGCGACTACGCAACTTGTTTTGACGATTACGAATGCAAACAACGTCTCTTCATTTGCCGCATCCACAAACTGTCTTGAAAGTCTAGTCGTTGCGCCTGCTCAAGGACAACCTTGTGTTGAATGTCTTGTCTTCCACACTTTCCGTGATGATAATTTGGAAGTGTATCGCCTCGATGGTATTGAAGGACAAGAAGGCTTCAAGTTATACAATTTGTCTAAAGATGGAGCAGTGGATAGCCGACCGAGCCGCTCGCCGAACGACTCATGGGTTGTGTTCCAAAGCAACCGTAATGGAAATGTCGAATTGTATTACACAGATTTGACAGGCAGTGGCGAAGCGATTCGTCTAACCAATTCACAACTCAATAACACGAATCCGATGTATGGACCTGACTCGCAAACTGTCGTATTCCAAAGTGATAGAAATGGTCGCTTCGATTTGTTCACCATTGACCAACAAACTGGCAAGGAGACACAAATTACCAGTGACCCAGCGGACGATGTGAACCCATTCTACTCACCTGATTTGAAGTTCTTGGTGTTCCAAAGCAACCGTAACAACAATTGGGATTTGTACGTCCTCAATGTGGAAACGGGTAATGAATATCAACTCACTGATTCGTTGGCGAATGAAACCTTCCCAGCATGGTCGCCAAATGGCAAACAAATTGCCTTCCTCTCAAATGACAATGGCGCAACTAATTTATATGTCATTGATTTGGAAACAGGCGAAATTACCCAAATTACAAATGATGGCAAAACCAATAATGCCACTTGGTCTCCTGAAGGTGATAGGATTGCTTACCAATCTGAACGCAATGGCAACCTTGATATCTATAGTTATGACTTCAATGAGAACAAGGAATACCGTGTGACCGATTACGAAGGTATTGACTCAGGACCAACTTGGGATTGCGGTGGCACAAACTTAGCCTTTACTTCTATGCGTGATGGCGATGCCAATGTCTTCCAAGTGTTCTGGCAAGGTGGCGGAGCAAGCAATATGACCATTGACCCAGCAACAGATAAGTGGTCACAATGGCGACCGTCTAACGATGTATCCAGTACTGGTTACTAAAAGATATACCAAATAAAGAAAATGCCCCGATTTATCAAAAATCGGGGCATTTTCTTGAGCCTAGCCATGATTCGCTACTCGTTGGTATAATCCGCCCGCTTATAAAAATTATTCAAGGAAAGAAAACGCATGATAGATGTAAATGAACTACGCAAAGGGGTCACTTTTGAATTAGATGGCAATCTTTACAAAGTGATTGATTACAGCCACAACAAAACAGGGCGTGGAAATGCCACCATTCGCGTCAAAGCCCGCAACTTGTTGACTGGTGCTAATATTGAACGAACCTTTAACTCTGGTTTATCTGTGCAAGATGTCAGTTTAGATTTTGCCAATGTTTCCTATTTATACAACGATGGCGATTTGTACTACTTTATGGATAAACAAACATTTGAACAACCTTCAGTTAAGAAAGAATCATTGGGAGAGAGCGCGCAATTTCTCACAGAAGGCATGGAAGTTAAACTTACTTTTTATAAAGGCGAAGCCATTGACATTGAAATGCCAACTTCTGTAGATTTGAAAGTTGTCCAAGCCGACATGGCGATTCGTGGTGACACTGCTACTGGCGTTACCAAAAAAGTGACCACTGAAACTGGTGTGGTTGTGCAATGCCCAAACTTTGTCAATGTGGGTGATACCATCCGCGTGGACACACGCACAGGCGAATACGTCACACGCGTATAATTATATGAAGACTCCTGCTGGGCGCGAATGCCCGCATTTTTATGGCGATTATTTTCGCGGCAAAAATGTAGAAGAATGCCGTTTGTTAAAAGCACAAGGTCAGGAATGGTCACGCGACTTGTGCAAGACTTGCCCAATCCCTGATATTGCTCGCGCCAATTCTTGTCAGCATTTGCAATTGAATGTCGTTGTTGCACGCCCGCTTGCATTTCTTTTTCAAAAAAGAGTACAAGTAAGTGCCTTTTGTGAAAAAATAAAAAAAGGCGTAGCAGAGCCACAAATTGGTTGTGGAGAATGCCATGCTCTGCCATTCAAGTTTGAAGTAAAAGAATAAAATCTCATAGCATCTTAAGTGCGTCGCACGCTTACCTTTTGAAGAATTCTATTAAGCAAGTGATTTTGTCTTCACATCCATCTTGCTAAGGTAAGTGCGACGCACTCCATTAAAAATTTATGACTCTCACCCTCCTACTAGATTTAGACGATACCCTCCTCAACACAAATTTACAAAGTTTTGTACCAGCGTATTTTCAAGCGTTGGCAAATGAACTTGCACCACAAATCACACCAACAGTAATGTTTCGTGCATTAATTGCTGGCACACAAAAAATGAACGAAAGCACAGACTTCACAAAAACATTGCGTGAAGTTTTTGACGAAGAGTTTTATCCACAAATTGATGTGGAACGTGGCAAACTTGATTCAGCCATTGAAAATTTTTACGATAACATTTTCCCGACATTACAAAATTTAACTTCACCAAAAGAAGGCGCGAAAGAATTTGTTGAATGGGCATTTGCACAAGGCTTTCGCATTGCCATCGCCACCGACCCGCTTTTGCCAACCAAAGCCACGCATCATCGTTTGCGTTGGGCAGGCTTTGAACCAAATCAATTTGAAATTGTTTCCACCTACGAAAATTTTCATTTTTCAAAAACATATCCCGCTTATTATGCTGAAGTTTTGGGTCTCATGGGTTGGGCGGATAATCCAATCTTGATGGTGGGCAATGATTTGGATAGAGACATTATTCCTGCAAAAAGGTTGGGGCTAAAAACTTATTTGGTAGATGCAGAACCCGCCTCCCAGTCTGGATTGGAAGCGGATTCTGCTGGGTCATTATCAGGTTTACGCTTGTGGCTTGAGTCGATTGACCTGACATCTTTGACTCCGAATTTCAAATCTAAAGAATCTATTTCAGCAATTATGTCTGCTACGCCTGCGGTATTAAATAGTTTGTTGAAAAATTTAGATTCAGAATTATGGTCTCGTAAACCTTCAGATAATGATTGGACGTTAACAGAATTAATTTGCCATTTGCGCGACACCGAACGCGAAATTCATCACATGCAATTAAAATTATTTAACGAAAAAGAAGAACCATTTATTCCACGACCTGATACTGGCGTTTGGGCAAGCCAACGTGATTACATGCACGAAAATGGGTTAACTGCATTGGAAGAATTTAATAACGCGCGCTTAGAAACAATGCGTATTTTTGAAAATAAATCTGAATCGAATTGGACGCAAAAAGCACGTCATGCAATTTTTGGACCGACCAATTTCCTTGAAGTATCAGGTTTTATGGCAGAGCATGACCGTTTGCATATTCAGCAAGCCTATGATACTTTGAAAAAATTGTAATAAATTGGCGCGTGTCTAACCGCCAAAATACGGGTTATAAACAAAGGATTGTTTTTACGAAGGAGATTTTTTATTAATGAGAAAACGAGTTGTGATAACAGGTATGGGCTGTATTACCCCTGTTGGAAATAATGTGAAAGATACTTGGGATGCTTTACTGGCGGGGAAATCTGGTGCGGGCTTGATTACTCAATTTGATGCCAGTAATCACAAAACAAAATTTGCCGCCGAGGTAAAAGGCTTTGACGGTGTAGCAGTATTTGGTGTTAAAGAAGCCCGCAAGTTAGACCGTTTTACTCAACTTGGGCTGGCGGCGGCACATGAAGCCTTAGAACAATCTGGTTTGAAAATTGATGAGAGCAACCGAGACCGTGTAGGGATTTTCATTGGCTCTGGGATTGGTGGAATTAATATCATTGTTGAACAATATGAATTAATGAAACAACGTGGACCAGACCGCGTCAGTCCGTTTTTAATTCCAATGATGATACCTGATAGTGCGGCTGGTAATCTTGCTATTCGCATCGGCGCGCGTGGACCGAATATGTCTATGGCGACGGCTTGTGCAACTGGCACCAATGCTTTGGGTGAAGCGGCAGAGACCATTCGACGTGGCGCGGCAGATGTGATGATTGCAGGTGCATCCGAAGCGGCGATTAATTCTTTAGCATTTGCAGGTATGAATAGTATGACTGCTTTATCCACTCGCAATGATGATTACCTTCATGCTTCGCGCCCGTTTGATAAAAACCGTGATGGTTTTATGATGGGTGAGGGTGCGGGCATTATGATTTTAGAGTCACTAGAACATGCCCAAGCACGCGGTGCAAATATCATTTGTGAATTTACTGGCTACGGCACATCAGATGATGCTCATCATATCTCTGCCCCTGCGGATAATGGAGCAGGTGCGGCACTTTCGATGCAATGGGCATTGGAAAATGCAAACTTCAAGCCAACTGATATTCAATATATCAATGCACATGGCACATCTACGCAATTGAATGATAAAAGCGAAACTGCCGCTATCAAAACTGTATTTGGTGAACAGGCGTATAACATTCCAATTTCATCAACAAAATCAATGACGGGGCATTTGTTGGGAGCATCAGGCGCAGTAGAAGCAATTGTTGGGGCAATGACCATACTTCATGGTGTCGTACCAGCCACCATCAATTATGAAACGCCAGACCCAGAATGTGATTTGGATTATGTGCCTAATCAACCACGCAATGTCAAAGTAGATGCAATTATGTCTAATTCTTTTGGCTTTGGCGGACATAACGCCACGTTAATTCTTAGTCGCTATCAATAAAGGAGCAACATGCCTTACGCGCATATCACAGGTTGGGGCATATCTGTTCCAGAACCTGTATTAACCAATGACGATATTTCTAAAATGGTGGATACCAATGATGAATGGATTCGGGAACGCACGGGTATTCGTGAACGCCATATTGCCCGTGAAGACCAGTTCCCATCTACCTTAGGGGTTGAAGCCGCGATTAAAGCCTTGAAGGTAGCAAACATTGCACCCACTGATATTGATTTAATTATTTGCACGAGTTCTTCGCCAGAATATATTTGGCCCCCCACAGCCTGTTTAATCCAAGACCAAATTGGCGCAACCAAAGCCGGTGCATTTGATTTACAAGGTGTTTGCACAGGTTTTATATATGCCACCAACATGGCGGCACAATCCATTCGGAGTGGTTCAATAAAAAATGCTTTGGTCATTGGCACTGAAACTTTATCTCGGTTTATTAATTGGAAAGACCGAAGCACATGTATTTTATTTGGTGATGGTGCAGGGGCTTTTGTATTACAAGCCAGTGATAATCCGGGCGGAATTTTATCGGCTGTGATGCGCTCAGACGGTTCTGGTGCTGATTCTTTAATTTTGCCTGGTGGCGGTTCACGCTTCCCTGCTAGTGAATCAACAATTCACGAGAACAAACATTATGTTCACATGGATGGCAAAGCCGTATTTCGATTTGCTACACGAGTGATGGGGCAAGCCGCCAAAGAGGCTTTAGAAAAAGCAAACATGACCACAGATGATATTCAATGGATTGTTCCGCATCAAGCCAACTACCGCATTATTGAAACTGCCGCAAAATACCTCAAAATGCCGTTAGATAAATTTGTTATCAATGTGGAACGTTATGGAAATACCTCTACCGCTTCGATTCCAATTGCAACAGTTGAAGCAGTAGAAAAAGGCATGATAAAAAACGGCGACAAAATTGTGCTGGTTGGTTTTGGAGGCGGGCTGACGTGGGGAGCCTTAGTGGCTGAATGGACTGGACCTGTGCCATCCAAAAGAAATGTTCACCCAGAGCAATATCGTTTCTTTGCACGCTTACGTTCATTGGCTCGCCGCGCAATTCGTTATCTTGAGGGCTTGTTCTCTCGACGCGAGTTGTAAAAATTCGATTTCATAAAATATTTCAGTTGTAACTTTTGACCGCCGACCACTGACCGCCGTCTGCCGTCAGTGGTCGGCTTTTTTTTTCTAACCATTTTTTCATTGACTCGTGGTACGATTCAATTTGAAAATTAATTAAGGAGTATGGGCATGTTTGGTTTACCACGCGGTTCAGAATGGATTATTATCCTCGTCATTGTGATTTTGCTTTTTGGTCCTGGTCGCATTGGAAAAATTGCAAGCGAATTAGGCAGAAGCATTAAATCTTTTCGTGAAGGCTTAGGCAGTAAAGAAGAAGAAACTGAAAAGACCGAAAACGAAGAAACAAAATAAAAAAAGAGACTCTCGCAAGAGAGTCTCTTTTTTTATTTAATAATCAAACTCTTTTACATCTTTATCTTTCAACATTAAGAGCGTAAACTTTTCGTGATTTTTCGGAGAGCCAATTGTTTTCCACGAACCGATAATTGATTTTTCATTCTTTGATTGATGATGTTCAAAAACTTGTAATGAACAATCTGCTAGGGTCTTTTCAATTTTTTCAACTTTCTTAAGGTCATTCGCACCCAATACAATTCGATAAGAACGGGCTTCACGCACACGGTCAATCACAATTTCAAAACGTGGGAAAATCACCAACACTAAAATGGTCACGGCTGTTGCGGCTAAAACAAAATACAACTCGCCTGCACCAATGCCCATACCCAATGCCGCCGCTAGCCAAATCGTTGCCGCGGTTGTCAGCCCAGCAATCCGCCCGCCATCACGCACAATTGCACCTGCGCCCAAGAAACCAATGCCTGTCACAATATTTGCGGCGATACGTGTTTGTGTATTGCCTGGGTCTAACAACAATGAAAAAATCGTAAATAATGTTGAACCCAATGTAATCAAAATAATTGTGCGAAACCCTGCCGCTTTATCTTGATACTCACGTTCTGCGCCGATGATTCCGCCTACCAAAACAGCCATACCAACTTTAATTAAATTTTCAACTAAATCTAAATTCGTCTCCATATTTCCTCTTATGAATTTAATTGCTCAACCAACTTTTCGATTTCTGTTGTCGGTTGCTTGCATACAAAACCTTCACACACATACGCAGTGGCTTTATCGTGAATCATAATTCTATCATTTAACAACGCGGGTGAGTTTTCTTTAATTGGATAAGATGAACAAGCCACGATGATATTTGGGCGATATTCTGCTTGGATAATTTTTTTCATCGCCTCAAACTGATTCTCATTCGCTTCGCCCATGACTGCAACTTGTTTCATGTTTCCTGCAACATTTTGCATGGCTGACAGCCACCTCGCAAACCCCAGCGGATATCGCAAAGTAAAACTTGTAATTAACGAAAGTGACTTTTCTGCTAAATCTCGATACTTTCCTTCGCCAGTATATTCCGCCATTTTGATTAATGCTTCACATGCCAAAGCATTTCCTGATGGTGTAGCATTATCTTGCACATCTTTCGGGCGGAATAAAAGAGTCTCGCCATCGTTGGGTGTATCAAAAAATCCGCCATTTGAATCTGAAAATTTTTCAATCATTTCGTCTGTCAATTCTTTTGCAGAGACGAACCATTTGTTATCAAAATCGGTTTGATAAAGTTCAAGCAAGCCTAAAATCAAAGCGGCGTAATCTTCTAAGAAAACTTCGTCCGTAGTTTTGCCATCTCGCCAAGCACGGACTAATTTTTTATTTGGTCTTAGTTTCGAGAGTAAAAACTCTGCGTTGCGCGTAGCCAAACTATGGTACTTATTGTATTGGGATTGCGGACTTGAGTCCGCATATTTTAATACTCGCGCCGCTTCTGCAAAACCTGCCAGCATCAAACCATTCCATGCAGTTAAGACCTTATCATCAGTGCCAGGTCTAATGCGTAAGTCACGAGCAGATAAAAGCTTGGCGTGAGAATCTGCTAACTTAGCAGTAACAGTTTCAAGGCTTGTACTGAGCCGTGTCGAAGTATCAAGTTTGAAGCGGGCGGCGAGAGAGTTATCATCTAAGACACGTTGCAAAACATTTTTATTTTCCCAATTCCCTTTGGCAGTGACTCCATACGCCGCTTCAAAAAAATCATAACCATCTTTCAAAATATTTTTTATCTCATCTTGTGACCAAACATAAAACTTTCCTTCTTCGCCTTCAGAATCAGCATCGAGCGAAGAATAAAATCCGCCATCTGGATGAGTCATCTCGCGTGCCACAAAATCTAAAGTTTCTTGCACGATGCGTTTGTAAAACGGATTCTTTGCGACTTGCCAAGCATGTAAATAAGCGCGGACGAGCAAAGCATTGTCGTA
>JAEURH010000039.1 GCA_016789365.1 Anaerolineales bacterium | reverse complement strand
CAGCGCGGCACAATATGAATATGCACATGACCCAACACGCCCGCCCCAGCCGTTTCGCCGATGTTTACACCAACATTGAATGATTCGGTTTTATAAATGTTTTTCAAAATAGTTGTGCATTGGCTTGTCAATTCCATCATTTCAGCACGCGTTTCAGAATCCAAACTTTCTAAGTTTGGAACATGCACAAATGGAATGACCATTAAATGCCCGCTGGTGTAAGGGTAGCGATTCAAAATCACATACGAAAATTTGCCACGAAAGGCAATTAAATTTTCGGCACTATCTTGTTTGGCTTGCGCGTTGCAAAACACACAGCCGTTTTCGTTTTTTGCATTTTCAATGTATGTCATACGCCAGGGTGACCAAAGGTGATTCATTAGGGAATTTTAACAGAAAAACTTAACGCAATATGATTGGGAATGGTACATTTAGATGAGAGTCGGGATACGATGGGTAGATAAAGAAATAAAAAAATAAATCCATGAATATTATCAGGGCAAGAAATGTATAAAACCATTTTATGTGACCATGTTCAATGAGTTTATCTAATGGAATAGCAACCACCCAGCAGATAGCAGGAATGACCCCAATGAAATGAGTAGAAGCAGGCGTGCCATTTAACATCACACCACCTAATATTGTGACAATAAAAATCCAAAAAAGCAAAAAAAGTTTTTTTTGCTTAATGGCAAAGAAGATGCCAATCAGGAACAAGATAGAGGCAAAGGCAATCAAAAATGGAGCATTTGGCGCATAAAAGCCAGTTACTTCTGGATAAAAATTGTAAGCCCCAAAAGATTTTTTCAGTTGAGAAAAAAGATATTCATAGAAAGAAGGTTGGATTAATTCTGCCTTCCATCCATTCACGACAGAGGCACGGTCGAAGAAAAAATCAGGTACACGTATCGCAAACACAATTAATGGGGCGGCAACTACAAAAGCAAGGCATAACATTTTGGCAGTGTATTTCATTAAATCAAAACGATTATTTGTGTTTATCCATTCTTGCATGAAAATAAATATTAATAGAAAGATGACAAAATAACCGCCACTGTAAATATATGCGGATAACCCAAGTGCTAGCCCTGCAAATATTGCTCCTTTATCATTATTTTTTCTCCAGCCTAATAAGAATAAGCCAAGCGTAAGTGGCACAAGTAATGTCACCCAGATATTGCTCAATGCAATTCGTGACCAATGCACATGATAATGATAGGTTGCCATTAAAATGGATGTAATCCACGCCATTCTTCGCCCAGCCAATTCGTTCATCATTAAGAATACACTGGCAACTGCTAGTGTGCCAATTGCTACGCTCGAAATTTTGCTTGCAGGTATATTCATACCGAAAAAATATGTACTGAAACGTAAAATATACTTATACAAAATAGGCTGAGAATCTAAGCCTGTGCGAAATGGATTGATTGTTAAATAAGGGTCATCTTCTTTTGGAATATGTAAAACAGCGAACTCTATATATCCCGCTTCATCAGGGTGAAAACCTTTGGGCAAACTTGATAAATTAATGAAGCGAATTAATAATGCAATAGTGATGAGCGCAAATATCCCTGCCCAAGTATGGTTAAGTTTTATTTGAAACAAGGCGGGTTGTTTTTCTGAATATAACGCCGCAAAACATAGAAAAACAGAAAATAACCATAACAAAATTGGCAAATAACCAATAAAAGCCTCTGTTGCATAGTGAATGCCAATCCATGTTGAGATTAAAATAGAAAGACATACAAAAGATACTTGTATGAGACTAGGGTTATTTCTCCAAATATGTTTGAGCGAAGTCATATCAAAATAAACCGAAAGAATTGTAGCAGAAAAATATTTTCCTTCACTAATCCTACTTTTTCGATTATCCTCTTGCAATGCAACCCAATCTTTTTTCTTCTACTCTCACTGTTTCTCAACTCACATTCCATATCCGCAAACTTTTAGAAAATGACGCGCAATTACAAGATGTATGGGTGAGTGGAGAAATTTCAAATCTTTCCAAACCGAATTCTGGTCATATTTACTTCACACTCAAAGACAAAAACGCTTCGCTTCGTTGCGTCATGTGGAGAACAGATGCCGCACGATTAAGAATTAATCTACAAGATGGCATGGCAATCGAAGCGCATGGAAAAATCGCAGTTTATGAACCGCAGGGGCAATATCAATTGGTTGCCAATCAAATTCAAGCCAAAGGTGAAGGCGCGTTGTATCAAGAATTTTTGCGTCTTAAATCTATGCTTGAAGCCGAAGGTTTATTTAATCCAGAAAGCAAACGTGAAATTCCGCAACTTCCAAAAAACATTGGCATTGTCACATCACAAACTGGCGCGGCATTGCGCGATATGTTAAATACAATTCGCCGCCGTTTGCCAATTGCAAAAATAATTCTCGCGCCATCATTGGTACAAGGCGTTGATGCGCCGCCTGCAATTATCAAAGCAATTGAATCTCTCAATCAACAATCACTTGATGTAATTATCATTGCTCGTGGCGGCGGCTCAATTGAAGATTTATGGGCGTTCAATGATGAAAGGGTGGTTCGCGCTGTTGCCAATTCTAAAACGCCTACCATTTCAGGGGTTGGTCACGAAACGGATTTTACGCTGACAGATTTCGCCGCCGATTTACGCGCCGCTACCCCAACCGCCGCGGCTGAGCTGGCAACCCAAACCACGTTAGATGATTTGCAATTACGCATTACAGATTATGAATCACGCCTCATTACCCTGATTTTCAACTTGGTTGCTGACCAGAAGAATTTTCTCTTAACCCTAACATCAAGACTCAAATATAATTCGCCCGAACGAAAAATCGAATCTGAATATCAAACCCTAGATGAACTTGCCCGCCGCGCATTTTCTGCATTAACTCATCGCATCGAATTGCACAAATCAAACGTAGATGGAATATCAAAACGCTTACAATCACTCAACCCTGAAGGTGTTTTATCTCGCGGATATGCTATCATCACCCGCAAATCAGATGGCTTGGTCGTGTCAAAAATATCACAAGCCAAAGGTGATTTGAAAGTTAGAGTGAGTGATGGCGAGTTTGAAGTGAAGCGTAATTCGTAAAACGTAATCAGATATTGGTAAGATTTAATTAACTTATATGTTCTTTACGCATCACGCATCACGCATCACGCATCACGCATCACGCATCACGCATCACGCATCACGCATCACGCATCACGCATTAGGAGCTTTTATGCCAAAACAAAAATCAACACAAAAACCTGTCGAAGAATTGACTTACGAAGAAGCGATGGCTGAACTGGAGTCAATTGTTGAGGCTTTAGAATCAGACCAAAATCCACTAGAAGAAGCGATGAAGTTGTTTGAACGCGGGCAGGCATTGGTTAAGAAATGCGGCGCGGCGTTAGAATCGGCTCAGTTAAAAATCCAAAAATTAGCAGGCGATTCATTGATTCCATTTGAGGAAGAATCTGAATGAATATTTTAGATGTGCTTCAAAATAAAGTTTTTATTGCCGCCATGTTAGGATGGTTTCTAGCACAGGTACTAAAAATTCCCACTGAATATTTTCGTTCACGCCGCTGGTTGTGGACGATGTTTTTTGCGGCAGGTGGAATGCCATCATCGCATTCTGCCATGATGGTAGCAGGCACGTTGGCAGTTGGGTTGTATCATGGATTTGATAATCCATTATTTGGCATTGCAGTTGCTATTACAATGATTGTGACCTATGATGCCGCAGGTGTTCGCCGACAAGCAGGTATGCACGCTGAAAGAATCAATGTGTTGTTTGGCGAATTATTAAAGGGGCATATTTGGGATGAAGAAGAATTGAAAGAAGTGATTGGTCACACACCGCTGGAAGTGACAGGCGGAATTATTTTAGGGCTATTAGTATCTATTGTGCTGTGGATGATTTGGACATAAAAAGAAAAAGATGAAAGATGAATTATGAAAGATGAATTCTTCTTTTTATTCCATTCACGATGTAACTTAACTCAGGCACTCGCAAAATAAACAACACTGCAAAATAAACTAGTCCGCCAATCAAGACTCCAGCAGGCACAAGAATCCAAACGCTGGAATTTTCTCCAAAAACAAGTAAAGTGAATAAGGCAAATGCCATTCCACTGGCGGCGATGAATGCGGGAATTGCTCCACGCAAAATGTGATTTCCTTCAATTCCTTTTAATCGTTTTCGCATGACGATAAATAAAGCAATGGCTTCAAGTGCTGTTGCTAATGAATTTGCAAACGCCAACCCGCCCAGCGGAAGCCAGCCGATGGATGTAAATAATTTTGAGAATGTAATACTGAACACTACATTTAATCCCATAGCAATTACACCAATGATGACAGGCGTTTTTGTATCTTGTTGTGCATAAAAAGCGCGTGTCAACACTTCCATAATGGAGTGACCAACAAGCCCTGCCGCATACCATAACAAAGCCCAAGAGACGAGCTGCACGGAATTTGAGTCAAACTCACCGCGTTGATATAACAAAGAGATAATTGGCTCGCGTAATAGTATCAAGCCGATACTGGCGGGTAATGCCAATAAAATAATTCCACGTAATGATGATGCCAACGATGAACGCATTTCATCTTGTTGACCAAGTGCATGTTGTGCAGAAAAAGTTGGCATTGCCGCAATCGCAACCGATTGAGCAATCACTGCTTGCGCCATGAGCATTAATGAAAAACCGTAATATAAACCAGTCACACTTCCGCTTTGCATTTGAGATGCTAACCATGTGTTAACCCAAAAATTTAATTGCACAATGGCAACGCCGAGTAGGCGCGGTCCCATTAATAAGATGACTTGCTTGAAGTTTGAATCTTTGAAATCAAAATAAAATGACGGCGGACGGCGGACGGCGGTCTGCCGTCGAAAATTTAATAATATTTTCAATAGGCTTGGTAACTGAATCACCAAATAAAACACAGCCCCAATCACAACGCCCCAAGCCAAACCGTAAACTCCCATAGATGGCGCAAGAAATAAAACGCCGAAGATGATTCCAAGTTGATATAACGCAGGTGTTAATGCAGGAATTAAAAAGATTTGATGTGCATTCAAAATGCCAACAATTAATCCGCCGAGACCAAATAACACGGCAGAAATTAGTTGAATGCGGAGCAATGTCACAGTTAAAGAAAAAAGTTGAGGGTCAGTAGCCAAGCCTGGTGCAAGTGCGAAGCGCACGATTTGTGGCGCAAAAAATCCAATCAGCAATGCGAATAAAATCAAAATCAAAGTCAATGCGTTTGCAATTGAACTCGCCAAACGCCACGCTGAATCTTTTTCATCTTTTGCGAGCAAGCCTGTGAAGGTTGGAATGAATGCCGAACCCAACGCGCCGCCTGCTACCAATAAAAATAAAGTTTCGCTAACGCGGTTTGCGACGAAGAATGAATCGAGTTGTGGTGATGCGCCGAATGTTTGCGCAACCAACACGCCGCGAATCAAGCCCGTGATTTGACCCAATAAAATTGCGAACATCACTGTGCCAGCCGCGCGTGCGATTTGTTGATTGGAGTTTGATGCCATAGAGTTTGAGATTATAACAAACACCGTCCCGCAGGTTTTATCGTGCAAAATAATTTTTAATGCCAACCTGCGGGACGTTTATAATTGTTTTATGAAAAAAATTTTAACACTCACTTTTCTGATTTTATTAACTGCGTGTGATGTAAGCCCTGCGCCTCCTACTCAGCCGATAGTTGATTCTGCAACTCAACCTTCATTTTCACTGACAGAGATTCCACTGCCCGCAGGTTATGGCTATGATGGCGGCTGGATACAAGTTTATTTTACGAATCCAAATAGCCCGCTTTCATCTCAACAAACGGGTGGCATTGACCTTCCGCTTGTGAATGCAATTGACTCCGCAAAACTAAGCATTGATGTTGCGATTTATAGTTTAAGTTTGAATAGCGTGCGTGATGCACTCATCCGCGCACATAAACGCGGCGTGCAAGTGCGTATGGTAATGGAAAGTGATAATTTAGAAAGAGCCGACCCGCAACGAATCAAAGAAGCGGGCATTCCAATTTTAGGAGATAGGCGCGAAGGTTTGATGCACCATAAATTTGTCGTCATTGATAAATCTGAAGTATGGCTAGGCTCAATGAACTTTACTGATTCAGGAGCGTATGAAGATAACAATGTGATGATGCGAATTCGTTCTGTGAAATTTGCAGAAAACTTTATCAAAGAATTTGAAGAAATGTATGTTGAAGATTCTTTTGGAGACAACATTCGCGCTGAAACGCCAAACCCACAAGTAACTATCAATGACACAAAAATTGAAACTTATTTTTCACCTGATGATGTGGCGCAACCGAAGTTAGTTGATATTATCAACACTGCCAATGAAAGTATTTATTTTATGGCTTTTTCTTTCACCGCAGACCCAATTGGTGATGCAATTCGCAAACGCGCTCAAGATGGCGTGACTGTAGCGGGAGTAATGGATGAAGAGCAAGTCAAATCAAATATCGGCACAGAATTTGACCCGTTCCGTCAGGCTGGCTTAGATGTGTATCGAGATGGGGTAGCAGGTCAGATGCACCATAAAACTATCATCATTGACGAAAGCATTGTGATTACTGGTTCTTATAACTTTACCAATAGTGCTGAAGTCCGAAATGATGAATATGTGCTTGTTATTTACAATGAAATAATAGCAAGTTTATTCATTGATGAATTTCAAAGAGTATATGAGCAAGCGAAATAAAGCCCCTCTCCCATTTTGGGAGAGGGGTTGGGGTGAGGGTTTTCATTTGCTTTTTGTCATAAAATCGATTAAATTTAGACACCTAGCACGCCCGTTCTATAAAAATTTAGGAGACCTTCATGGCAGACTCTACTTTTTATCTCGGAAGAATCTACGACCCCAAAACTTCAACGCTTACTAATAAACCACTTGAATATGATTCAGCAGATTTAACCACACATGCCGTTGTAACAGGTATGACTGGCTCTGGCAAAACAGGTTTATGTATTGCTATGCTTGAAGAAGCCGCATTACAAGGTGTACCTGCTATTATCATTGACCCAAAGGGTGACTTAACCAATTTACTTTTACATTTTCCTGAATTGTTGCCAAAAGATTTTCAACCATGGATTGACCCCGAAGTTGTGCGCCGCGCCGGCACCACACCAGAAAAAGCCGCCGAAGAAGCCTCTGATGCGTGGGAAAAAGGAATCAAAGAATGGGGCATGGACCAAGCCCGCATTATGGATTTGAAAAATGCAGTAGATTTTGCAGTGTTCACACCCGGTTCAGACTCAGGCATACCTGTTAGTGTGCTTTCATCACTCGAAGCACCCGATTTAGATTGGGAAGAAAATCGCGAAGTATTGCGTGAAAGAATTTCAAGCACAGTCACTGCTTTGCTTGGTTTAGTCGGCATGAATGATTTAGACCCGATTCGTTCTCGTGAACATATATTACTTTCCAACATTTTTGAAGACCATTGGAGTAAAAAACAAGACATTAGCCTTGAAGAATTAATTTTACAAATTCAAACCCCGCCATTTGATAAACTCGGCGCGTTTCCTGTTGATACATTTTTCCCGCAAAAAGACCGCATGGAATTGGCAATGGTTGTTAATAATATTTTGGCTTCACCTGCCTTTCAAACATGGCGTGAAGGTCAATCATTAGATATTCAATCATTATTATTCACAAAGCAAGGTTCACCACGCCACAGCATTTTTTATCTCGCCCATTTATCTGATGGCGAAAGAATGTTTTTTGTGACATTGCTTTTATCTGCTGTTGAAACATGGATGCGTACACAAAAAGGCTCAACATCATTACGCGCTCTTTTGTATATGGATGAAATTTATGGCTATCTTCCACCAACCGCAAATCCGCCATCCAAACAACCATTACTTCGCATGTTGAAACAAGCGCGCGCTTTTGGTTTGGGTCTTTTGCTTGCAACACAAAACCCAGTGGATATGGATTACAAAGCCCTCTCCAACACAGGCACATGGTTTATTGGCAAACTCCAAACCGAACGCGATAAGAATCGTTTGCTAGATGGTCTCGAAAGTTTGGCAGGTGGCATCTCCCGCGCACAAATGGATAAATTAATTTCATCACTTGGCAAACGTGTTTTTGTAATGAACAACGTCAACGAAAAAGCACCTATGCTATTTCAAACAAGATGGGTGATGAACTTCTTAGCAGGTCCGATGACACGTCAACAGATTCCTGACCTAAATGCTTTAGTCGGCGCGAAGACAACGCCTCAAGCCAAGCCTCAGCCTGTTTCTAAACCCATAACCGATTCTTTACCCAAACGTGATGCGCTGCCCGTTGACCAAGTGCAACCTGTCGTCGTTCCAACTGCTGAAACTCGTAATGTGCAACCCACAACTCGCAATTCATCAAACGGAACTTCAACCAAGCCACCTGTCCCAAATGGTGTGCGAGAATATTTCTTGCCACAAAATTACAGTTTGTCTGAATCATTGCGTGCAACCAATCGTCCGCAATCATTTGGCGGTTCAATTCAAGGCGTCGTTTATTATCCAGTCTTGTTGGCTTCTGCTCAAATCAGAATCCTAGATAGAAAATATAACGTAGATGCAGAAATCACAAAATCAGCCTTAGTTGAAAATTTAGATAGACGCGGCATCGTTCGTTGGGAAGAATTCCCGTATGCGGGACCATCGCTAGATAAAATTGAAACTGCTCCCGCTGACTCTGCTCGCTTTGCCTCTATTGAACCTCCCTTAAATGATGCAAAGTTAATGAATGCTTTGTTGAAAGATTTTACAGATTGGGTCTTCCGTAATTCATCGGTCAAAGCGCGTGAAAACAAAGCCCTCAAAGTTTTTGCAGGACCGGATATGACCGCCGCTGATTTTATGAAACAATGCGCCGAAGCCGCCCGCGAAGCCTGCGATGCAGAGATTTCAAAAAAGACCTCAGCATTAGATAGAAAGATTCGTTCTTTGGAAGAAAAACTTGGCAGAGAAGAACGTGAACTGCGTGAAGACGAAGCCGAATTGCAAAACCGCAATATTGAATCCGCCGCGAACTTAGCAGAACTTGGTGCAAGTTTATTCGGCTTGACTCGTAAGAAGAGCGTCACCACTCAATTTACAAAGCATCGCTTGGCTCAAAATGCAAAAGCCAACGTGCAGGAGTCAAGAGAGGCGATTGCTCAATTCACCAAAGATTTAGAGGCGTTATATCGAGAACGAGATTCAATTGAAGATGAAATCAATAACCGCTGGGGCAGTGTTGTATCAGAATTCACTGAAATTGAAGTTAGACCAAAGAAAACGGATATTTATGTTAATATCTTTGGCGTGGCATGGAAACCAAGTTACATCGTCCAAGCCGCAGGTGAAACCTTTGAACTGCCTGCTTTTGGTGCGGAGTAATTTCAATTTCATCTATATAGAGGCGAGGCAAAGTGCCACAAAGTGGTATGCCTCGCCTCTACATTTTTTATTAATAAAATCTTGACATCAATTCCCAAAAATGATAATCTTGCGTCCAGTGTGCCCGATTCGCCTTTGAAAGCGCCAAGGTGGACGGGCATCAAATTTTTTAAAGCAGGAGTAATAAACATGTCCGAACGTATTGTTGGAACCGTCAAGTGGTTCAATGCGACCAAAGGCTACGGCTTTATTGGTTATGAAGGTGGAGAGGATGTCTTTGTACATTTCTCTGCCATTCAAACGGATGGCTATCGCAAGTTAGAAGCCGAGCAAAAAGTGGAGTTTTCCATCGAAGAAGGTCCTAAAGGCAAGCAAGCCGCCGATGTGAAACCAATTTCATAAGATACCTCATTTTGCAAAACAAACAGGGTTGTCGTGAGACAACCCTGTTTTTATTTACCTCATCACCAAACTAAAGAATAGTTAAGGATTATAATAATATATGTAAGCACAATAACTTTATGGGAGGATACTTGACTTTGCGAACGGAGGTTTAACCTGTGTCACTTCTAAAAATTTTCAAACGCAGTGCAATACGGCGTACAGTTCTTTTTGCTGGGCATGTTGTTCCTGACTCTTCACGTTGTGTGCAATGTGGCATTTGTTCTGATAACTGCCCAATAGAAATAGATGTACGCGCGTATGCTTGGCGCGGCGAATCAATTAACAAAAACGAGTGCTTAACTTGCGGAGAGTGTGTAGCGCGTTGCCCACGTGGTGTATTGCGTTTTGAAAAAACTGACTTATTTACAACGGGGGAAAAATGAAACACATCATTATTGGAACTGGCGTAGCAGGCATTGCCGCCATTGAATCGATTCGTTCTTTGCACAACCAAAGTGATGACATTACCGTATTAGGCGATGACCCACATGGTTATTATTCACGCCCCGGTCTTGCTTATTATTTAACTGGTGAAGTACTTGATAAGACATTATTTCCAAAAAAACGAGCAGATTTTATAAACCTAAACTTTAAATATAAAAAAGCGCGTGTGACGAAAATTATCCGTGCTGAAAAAAAACTTGAACTGGATGATAAAACGCTTCTTTCTTACGACAAACTGTTGATTGCAACTGGGGCATCTGCTTTGCCTCTAACAGCCCACGGTGCAAACTTAGAAGGCGTAGTAAAACTTGACCATTTGGAAGATGCACGTCGTATCCTAAAACTTGCAAAACGCGGCAAAACCGCAGTCGTAGTAGGTGGCGGAATCACTGCTCTTGAATTGACCGAAGGCTTGCGTTCTCGTGGCGTGAACGTGCATTACCTTTTGCGTGGAGACCGCTACTGGAGCAATGTCTTAGATGAGCAAGAATCACAAATTGTGCAAACACGTTTACAAGAAGAAGGCGTAACACTTCACTTTCACTCAGAGTTGATAGAAGTTCTCGGAAAATCTGGAAAAGTTATCGGAGTTCGTTTACAAGATGGACGTACACTAAAATGTAACATCCTCGCTTATGCTATTGGAATTAAACCTCGCATGAACCTTGCGCGTGATGCTGAATTAAAATTAGAGCGAGGCATTCTCGTTAATGAATTTATGCAGACCAATGACCCTAATATTTACGCGGCTGGTGATGTAGCACAAGTCTATGACCCAATTACAGGGCGTTCAATATTAGATAGTTTGTGGGGCGTTGCACGCGAGCAAGGTCGCGTCGCAGGCTTGAACATGGCTGGACAGATAACCCCTTATATAAAAAGTATGCCATTCAATGTAACTAGACTTGCTGGTTTAACAACCACAATTATTGGCACAGTCGGGTATGGAGAAGATAAAGATGTGCTTGGGATTGCACGTGGTGACAGTGAAACTTGGCGTCAATTGCCAAATGCAATCGTTGCCCAAAGCGGTTTTGATGTTAATCGTCTTCGTATTCTCGTAGGCGAAAAGACATTCATTGGCGCAGTAGTGATGGGAGATCAAACGTTATCTATTCCTTTGCAAAAAATTATTGCCAATAAGATAGATATTTCGCCTATTCGCGATAATCTGCTTTCACATAATACGAAAATAGCAGATATTATTGCAGATTTTTGGTCTAAACAGAAAATGGTTGAAGGGAATTATGCTACGAGATAATAAAGAACTTTGGTCTGCACTTGTTTTTTGCATATTGATTACAGGAGTATATGGCGCAGTTGTAGTATCGAATCAGGGAATCCCAGCCGCTAGTGATTTTTTTGGTCACACATTAGGAATTATCGGCTTTGTTCTAATGCTGATGACTGAAACGCTTTACAGTTTGAGAAAAAGAAGCAGGCTTGCTTCATGGGGCAGACTTTCATCATGGTTGAAATTTCATATCTTTATGGGCTTAACAGGTTCATACATGGTCTTGCTTCATACTTCATGGAAATTCAACGGGCTTGCTGGTGCCACTACCTTGTTGACAATCATCATCGTATGTAGCGGATTTATTGGTCGCTATATCTATACTCGCATCCCACGTACAATGGACGGACTAGAAATTGAAGGCACACTTTCGCAAGAAGCACTCAAACGCGCACGGCAATTAATGTCCCTTTGGCATACTATTCATATTCCAATTGGCATTGCATTATTTATTTCTGCTTTTGTTCACATGGGCGCGGCATTATATTACGCCACGTTCTTGAAATAGAGGCAACATGCAAAATAATCGGCTTGGATGCTTAACAGGCACAGGTTTTATTACAGCAATTATCACTTTGTTTGTGATTGTTGGGTTTGCCTTTGCAAGCGGTGGGCAAATGTTTAGTTCAGGTGAGTTAAACAATCAGCCCGGCGAAACGATTGGCGGCGTTAACGCTCATGCACAAATTCCAGAATGTAAAGCATGTCACACTGCGCCATGGGAAAGTGAAACGATGGCGAATCGTTGTGTTGCTTGCCATATCGATATTGCTGCAGAATTGCTTAATGTTGAAAAATTACACGGCGCAATCGTAAATAATGATTCATCCATAACTTGTCGTGATTGTCATCGTGAACATCGCGGCGCAAATGCCTCACTGACTGAATTGGGGGATAATGTTTTTCCGCATGAGGCATTGGGATATTCCCTAAACGGCCACCAACTTACCACTAAGGGCGAAGCGTTTGTCTGTTCTGATTGTCATGGGGATGATGTCACAACATTCGCTTCTGACTCGTGTGTAACCTGTCACAGCGATATAGACATTGTCTTCACTCAGACTCATTTGCTGACCTTTGGGCAAAATTGCCTTGACTGCCATGACGGCGTAGACCGTTTTGGTGACGACTTTAATCATAATATTTTTGCGTTTCAATTAATTGGCGAACATGCAAATCTATATTGCACAGCATGTCATCTTAATGCTCGCTCAGTTACAGATTTGGAATCTGCGCCACAAGAATGTTATTCATGCCATCAAATGGATGATGCTCATAACGGGCAATTTGGTACCGATTGTTCTGCTTGCCATACGCCAAATAGTTGGGAAGATGCGACCTTTGACCACAACCTGAGCAACTTTCCATTAACAGGCGCGCATACTGTAGTGGCTTGTGAGAGTTGTCATATCAATGGGCGTTTTGCTGGCACACCTTCAACTTGTGTTTCTTGTCATTCTGAGCCTGCTTTTCACGCGGGTCAATTTGGTACAGACTGTGCCAGTTGTCACACAACAACTGCATGGAAACCTGCTTTATTTAATGGGCGACATACATTCCCATTAAATCATGGTGGTGGTGCTCCTTCATGTGCTACATGTCATCCATCAAGTTTTGTCACATATACTTGTTATGGTTGCCATGAACATAACCCTGCCAGAATTGAAGAAAAGCATCGCGAAGAAGGTATTTCAAATTTCCAAAATTGTGTGCAATGCCATGCTGATGGACGCGAACACGATGATTAGGTAAGTAAAAAGCCCTGCGAAATTTCGCAGGGCTTTTTATCATCATTTTTTCTTTCCTATTTCTACTGCAACTTCCCTTGGGGCTAACATGCCCCAACGGCTTGCTCCTAAATATAAAATATCCAAAATCAAATCTTCATAGCGAATGTTTTCTGCTTTGGCTTGTAAACATAAGTCGCTGTAATCGGGCGTTAAGCCCGGTAGCGTGTTGATTTCAATTAAACGTGGATTACCTTCTTCATCTAAACGAATGTCAGTGCGTGAGACATCTAAGGCATTTAAGATTTGATGGGCGCGTAATGCCAAATGTTTTAGTTTCTTTTCCAATTCAGGGTCAATATCAGCAGGACAGAAATATCCGGGCGAACCATCTGCACCGACATCTTTTGATTTGGCTTCGTTGCTATACACCCACGGGGTGACGGAACGTGAGGTATCTAATTCCAATACTGGAAAGCGGTGAAAGCCATCTTTTTCGTACCATTCGGGATTACGCGAATATAATTTTGCATCAGCCCGCCCTAAAATGCCGACTGTAAATTCACGTCCCGGTAAAAATGTTTCCACCAAAGCAGGTTGCTGATATGAATTGATAATGTAATCTGCCCGTTCGCGCAATTCTTTTTCGTTTTTGACGATGGCTTTGGCATCTACACCCATGCCAGTACCTTCGCGAGCAGGTTTCACAAACAATGGAAATTTTAATTCAGGGCGAATTGGTTCATCACCAATATTGAGTTCCTGAAATGGTGCAACGGGTAAACGTCTATCACGCCATATTCGTTTGGTTAAAGTTTTATCTAAAGAGATTCCGTTTGCTAACACACGCGAGCCGGTATAAGGGATTCCAAGCATTTCAAGCAAGGCAGGCACTTGTGCTTCACGTGCATCGCCACCTAAACCTTCTGCGATGTTAAAACAAATATCAGGTTGAACATCACGCAAGGCGTAGGGTAAATCTCTGTCAGCCTGAATAAAAGTTGTAGTGTGGCCATCCGTTTCAAGCGCGGCACGAAGCGAGTCTATAGTTTCAATGTGGTCAAAATCTGCAAAGGCATCCGGTGGAACGCCTTCTGGTTTTGGCTCATCATCATTTTTTATATTGGCAAGCACGGCGATTTTCCAATATCTCTTCATTCAAGTTTCTCCTTTTCAATTTGAAGAAAAAATTTAATCAATAATAGCGTATTGAAACACAAATATCGAATTTCTTAAGGTAATTTTTTGCCAACTAGACAGTGATACACCTTTCAGGTATCATTCATTAAATTTTGCTGGCGGTTATAAATAAACTAGCAAAGTTATGAAACGAATTGGAGAAATAAAAGCGAGTGGCTCTTTTTTCAAAAGACCTAGGTGTTGACTTAGGCACGATGTTTACCCGTTTGGCTGATAATGCTCAAGTGTTGGTTGAAGAACCAACCATTGTTGCTATTGAAGCGGAAGAACAAAAAATGGTAGCGGCGGGTATTGAAGCCCGTGATATGTACGGCAAAGTTCCAGAAAATATTGAAGTGACCCGCCCATTGAAAAATGGTGTGATTGCAGATTATGAAGTGACTGAAGCGTTGCTTCAATATTTGTTGCAACGTGTAAGTGGTTCGATGCGCATCTTTCGTCCGCGTGTGATGATTTCTGTTCCTTATGGTGTTACTAGCGTGGAGCGACGTGCTGTGTATGAAGCAGTGATGGAAGCGGGAAGCCGTGAAGCATATTTGATTCAACAACCTTTGGCGGCGGCAATTGGTATTGATTTACCAATTAATTCCCCATCTGGAAATATGATTATTTGTTTAGGTGGTGGATGCACCGAAGCGGCAGTGATGGCAATGTATGGAATTGTCGCCGCGGATACACTGCGTGCTGGTGGTATGGATTTAGACGAAGCGATTGTCAATTATGTACGCCGAAAATATGGCGTGGTGATTGGTCAAGTAACTGCTGAACAATTAAAGATTCGTATTGGTGCGGCTGTGCCACAAGATATTGAAAACAGTATGGAAGTGCAAGGTCAAGACCAAGTGACTGGCTTGCCAAGACCTGTTACTTTAACCACTGGTGAAATTGTAGAAGCCTTACAAGAGCCATTACGTCAAATTGTAGAAACGGGCAGAAAAGTATTAGAAAAAACGCCACCAGAACTTGTATCCGATATTATTGATAGAGGCGTGGCATTGTGCGGTGGGGGAGCATTACTGCGTGGCATTGATAAATTATTGACCAAGTCATTAGGTATTCCTGCATATTTAGTAGATAATCCGCTGACTTGTGTGGTGCAGGGTGCAGTGAAAAGTTTTGGTATGCTGAATGTGATTCGCAGGAATCTGCCACAGGTGTAAGAAGATAAACCAGTAAATATGAAAACGGGAGACTTTTATAAAGTCTCCCGTTTTTTATAGTAAAACTAAAATAAAAACTCACTCTCGCAAGTAATCAATATATCTATATTATTTTATTATTTTTTTTAAGTCTTCAATAAACTTATCGAACATTTTCACTTTTTTACTCTCTTCAATTTGAGTTTCACTTAAGACATAACTCCCATCTAAGTCAACTTCTACAATTGCTCTTCCTTTTTTGATTGGACGCATTATCTTAAGAGTTTCATCTTCGTCTGGAGTAATAAAATATACTTTGATATGTTTGGTAATTTTATTTGCCGCAAGTTTGATTTTCCAATATCCCGTTTGTGCAATTCTTTCTCTCAAAGTAACTTTACTAGATAAGACTGCTAAAACTTTACTGTTTCGTGGATTAAAGATAACAATATCTACATCTGGTAAATGTAAACCAAATTTCCCATAGTCAATGACCAAATTCCTTTTTACTTTGCTGAGTTGTTCACTTAAATTTTCACCAGTTTTTCTTTCAAGAGAATTTCCGTTTACAATTTCTAAACCAAGATGATGTACTTCGTCGATAATAATATATTCGATTAGTTTCTCTAAATTTTTTCCTTTGAATGCTCTCCATGATTGTTCATGGTCACTTCCATGAAAATCACGCTTGTGCTGTTCTTTCGCTTCACGAAGCAATTCTGATATGTAGCGATAAGATTCACTTCCATGCTTTTTCTTCTTTTTTTCGTAAAGAGCAATCAAATCTCCTATTTTCATAATTTCTCCATAACCAAGATGTATTCAGTTGGATATGCCAATTTTGCGTTTTTGTCTGTAACTTTTGCAAATTGACCTGTTTCTGTATCTCTTGTGGAAGGTAACATTTTAGAAGGGATTTCACGGTGGATTATGTTGTATGTCTGAAAGCCTATATTTTCTAATTGCTCTTGAAAAACCTCGGCATTAAGTATATCAACGCCTTGAAATTGAGTGTTTCCTATAACAACACAAATTTTCCCACCAGTTTTCAAAACCCGTTTGTTTTCTATAAAAGTTTCAAGCATATCAGCAAAATAATACTTCACCTCTTTCCCTTTTTTATTGTTTCCAAGATTGGAAACAATTTTATCTGCAATCTGACTCTTAAGTTCAATGTTTTCTCGGCTTTTATAGGCACTTCCTATAAATTTTTTCCTAAACTCTTGTAACTCATTTAGATAGCCAAACCAGAGCGATGGTAATTGATGTAGGTCAGCATATTCATACGATGTAACATATGGCGGACTTGTTACAGTTAATGTTGCGGTATTATCTTTACAAGGTAAATCCCTTGAGTCTCCACACTTAATGATTCTGAATTTATCTATTTCATGCTTAATTTTTTGCTCTACTATATTATTAAATTCATCATGTTTCTTAATCATTTTCTTGGCTTGATTCGTAAACAACACAAAAGGCTCGTAAATTTTTTTGTTTTGGTCTCGTGTTGGTTTTATGCTTTTTTGAAGCCAAATTGAGCAAGACTTTAGTATTTGTGCAAAAGCCACCAAGAAAAAGAATTTCATATTTTCATCTTGAACCTCTAAAATCCTAGCAAAAATGATAGATAATTTTTCCTTCTGTTGTGGTAGAAACCAATAATCTATTCTTTCATTTTGAGGCACAAGGGATAATGATTTTTGTAAATATTTTTTATAATCCCCATTCATTCGTCCCTGAAGGTCTTTATTTATTTTGTTAAATTCTTGAAGTAGACTCATTGCAGGAAGAGGCGTCGTCTTTACTTTTGCGATTAAGTAAGCAATATTGTTTATATCTACGCCAATTCCAACCCTTTTATTTACAAGGGCTTCAACAATTGTTGTTCCACTTCCCATAAAAGGGTCAACAACGATATCTCCCTCATGGCTATACTCACGAATTAATCGTGCCGCGAGTTGCGGAATAAACTTAGCAGGGTATGTATAATATCCGTGAGTAATATAGGATGTGTCTGAGATTGTTTTATCAGAAAACGACCATGAATAATCTATGGGTATATCTGATAATTTTTTTTCGTAACTTGTGACTGATGGTTTCATTTTCTCTTAATTTTATTTGGTCATTCAGTATGTATAGAAATACAAAATCAATTTTACACCCTTATTTTATAGTGTTTCTTTTTCTTATCACTATTTGATTAAGAAATTAAATTATAAAATCAATTTAGTTCCAAGAAAGAAACGCGCTTACAAATAATAAGTCATTCTTTGTAAATTCGTGGCAGGGTCTGAATATTGTACTTTCACACTGTTTGGTACAGTTACATTTACTGGCGCATAGTTCAAAATAGATTTAATCCCCGCTTGCACCAATTTATCCGTCACATCTTGTGCGGCAGAAGCAGGCACGGTTATCATCGCAATTTTCACGCCTAACGATTTAATTCTTTCACTCATCGTAGCACTGTCTTCTACTGTAAAATCCCCAATCGTTTGCCCAACTTTATTTTTGTCATTATCAAAAATTGCCACCACACGAAAACCACGATTTTCAAAACCATTGTAATGTGCCAACGCATGACCTAAATCACCTGCGCCAATCACAACCACATCCCAAATGCGGTCAATTTTCAAAATCTCACGCAATTTATCAATTAAAAATTGAATCGAATATCCAGTGCCTTGTTTGCCAAACTCACCAAACTGCGAAATATCTTTACGAATTTGCGCGGCAGAAATCCCCACATGCTCACCAAGTTCTTGTGATGAAGTCGTCTTCAAGCCAGCATCTGCCATGTGTTGTAACGCACGCAAATACACTGGCAAACGCCCAATAATAATATCTGGAATTTTTTTCGCATTCATCCTGTTATCACCACTTTTGAGTTAACTATAAATATACCAGATTTTGTACAATTTGACACAATCGCTTAAAGAAAAAATGCAGGTTTTGTTGATATATACCCGCATCTTTCTTGACTGATAGGTTGATTCTGCTCTTCTACAATTTCCAACCTTGAACTTTTTCGCTCTCAACCGCGCCTTTTTTGCCAATCACTTTATACACATTCACGGCTTGCGTCTTGCCTTTGACAGTGACTGCATCCGCAAATTCAACATCATATTCATCTTTTATGGCTTGATAAGTGCTTTCGCTAATCAAAATGGGCCATGAATAAGTTTTGGTCAAATCTTGTAAGCGCGAAGCGAGGTTGGCATTATCACCAATAACTGTGTAGTTAATCCTTTGCTCTGAACCGACCAAGCCTACAAACACTTCGCCAGAATTTACACCAATTCCCATTTCAATTTGGCTGGGTTTTCCTTCTTTTGCCCATATCTCGCGCATTTCATATAATGCTTTTCTCATATCCAATGAGGCGTTCAATGCTCGCAAAGCATGGTCTTCATAATGAACTGGCTCGCCGAAAAATGCAATAATCGCATCACCTTCATATTTATCCACTGTACCGCCGTGTTTATAAATGACTTTCGACATGGCTTCGAGATAGGGGTTTAACAAAGCCACTACTTCTTCGGGTGTCATTTTTTCAGATAATGTTGTAAACCCACGAATATCTGAAAAAATAATCGTAATATCCGAACGTTTGTTGAGCGAATCTAAATCTTGTGTTGCTACCATTTGGTCAACCATTTCAGGTGAAATAAATCTGCTAAACAAATTGCGGATGCGTCTCTTTTCCAATTCTTGTGAAACTGCTTGTTCCAATGTGGGGAGCACGACTCCTAAAAATAACATAATCTCAGGTGTGACAACTGGTAGAACATATCTTTGCTGTGTAAAAATAATGAAGGTGGTTACAAAATAGCCAATCATACCTACGATTAACAAAGTAATGGTCACACTAGGGCGTTTTGATAATGTAATCAAATAAGCAATTAATGCCATGCCTAAAATAATTAACAATGCCATCCATGGTGGAGCCAATGTAATATATTTTCCATTGATAATTGTATCAATCGCATTGGCAACAATCTCCACGCCAGCGGTTGGGATTTGAGATGAAAATGGGGTTGGGTAAATATCCTGCAACGTGACGGTGGTTGCACCAATCAAAACAATTTTGTCACGAAAAGCATCTGGGTTTTGTTCTAGCACATCACCTAATGCTACACTTGCGGCAGAGTAAGTTAGATATGTATTTGCACGCCCAGCGTAATTGACAATTAACTGCCCGCCAGAAAGTGGCACACTTTGACCATTAAATTGTAAACTTGCATTGCTTGGGTTTGTGGGTGAATCAGTACCTAAATATAGTTTTGCCGTTTCAAATGCCCAGTTGTAATATAGTAAGTTATTATATGAATCAAAGGCTTGTAAACTTCGCACCACTGCATCTTCATCACGAATGAACGATGTGATGCCGATACCATCTAAAACCTCGCGATAGGGCGATAATGGCTGAGAAAGTGTAGAAGTGCTAAACCCTTGTTCGCGCCTCTCGGTGATTTGTAAAATGTTGACTGCATTAGTGCTTTCACCTAAGGCTGTAGCAAATGCTTCATCACCATTTTCTTCATCTGGCTCAAATAAAATAATATCCACGCCAACAACTTTTGCGCCACCAGCATTGATTTGATTCACAATCTCTGCTAAATAAGAGCGGGGCCAGGGCCAGCGATAGCCTGTGTAATTGAAAGAGAAATCATCAATTGCCACAATGACAATTTCACTAGAAGGCGTTTGTGCGCCACGCAATCGCATGAGTGTATCGCGGGCGGAGTATTCCATGCTTTCTAGGGGAGTAGTAATGCTGGGGAACAAGCCCACAACTTGAATTAAGATTAAGAGAAGCGCAGTTCCTAGGATTAATCCAAGTCGCAGGTTAAGAATCTTTTTATTTAATTTCATGGTTTAACTGCTTAATCACCGTAGCAAGCATAAGTATCATAACAACTACCTTCTTCATCACACGGGTCGCAGGGAATGGGTGTGCTTGTGGCTTCGGGTTGCGGTTCGCGTGTAGGGCGAGGAGTTGGGTCGCCTTTGGGTTTGGTGAAATTGTTCGAGCCTGTGGAACAGATTTCTGTTTTATCTGCACGGTAGGCTGTTACAAACCATTCATATTGACCACCGTTCGGGAAAATCTCAATGTAATATGATGGATTTGTTTCTGTTGTTTGAATGGTGGCTTTGTTGCCATTTGCATCAATAAACGTGATGACGTAATATTCTGCACCTGCTTGTTCGGTCCATTCAAAATTAACTTGACCTTGCTTTGGCAAACTTGCACCTGCGGGCGGATTGACAACTTGGAAACAAGCATTGCTGGCTTCAGTTGGTGGAAGTGCTTGTTCAAGTGTCGGGGTTGCGGTTGGTGTTTGTGTTGCAGGTGGTTGTGACAATGCTGTAATCGTTGCCATGGCTTGGTCGTACAGTTCTTTGGCTTCGGGGTTGTTTTCTAGCCATTCGTCAAATTCTTCTTGCGTCATGGGTAAAACACCTGGTGCTGTCCATGTGCCAGTGGATTCATCAAATGCAAATAGAATCACTTTTTGACCATTTGTAAAATTGACCGTGCCTGCAGGGTTGCTAGCAGAACAGTTGCCTTCTAAACAAGTGATGTAAATATTTTTTGTAATCGGGTCAACTTCTACTTTCATATACGAGCCGCGCACCGAAGCAACACCAGAAGGCGTTTCAACATCGGCTTGACCACCATTTAAGATGATGAAGATTTTCCCGATTTCTAATTTGATTTTGGTGATGAGTCCACCGCTTGTTTCTTCATTCGAGGTTAAAGTGAACAACGAAGAAGGTGCAATGCGAATAATCGTGCCAGATGATAAATCTAAACGCGCGCGTCCATCATCACCTGTTTGCACTTGACCATTCACTTCAAGCGTTGTATTGGCGTTAGCAGGAGCAAAGCCATCTTGATTGGCTTGTTTAATATCTACTTTTCCGCTCAATTCACTTAATGATGCCGAAAGTGGTGAAACCGATTCGGTCTGACAGCCAATTAATGAAATAATGATGAATGCAATTACAAAGGGTAAAGCAAATTTCTTGTTCATTCTTTTCTCCAGTTTATTATCGAACACTTTGCATTTTCAATGTATAACTTGTATAACTATTTTCTACGGCGTTGAGATGATATATTCTTAAAGTATAACTTTCATTCGGCGAAAGGTTCAAGAGAGTTTTGTTACTGCAAGGTGACGAAAAACTTTCAATAACACTGCTTGCTTGCCAAACTTCTAATTGCAAATTTGTTCCTGCGCAATCCATTTCTATCAACACAGTGGAAGCAATGGCTGAAAACTCAACCCAATCTTCAACATCGCCTTGCGGAGAGGACACATCGCCTGTAAGGTGCAAAATTTTATTTTTTTCTAAACTTATTTTTGCCAAAGGCGCTTGAAGCGAATCATTATCTTGTAAAGCAATTGTATTCAAAACCAACGGCGTTGCATTAATAACAGGTGAGGCTGGCGTATTTTCAACTACACCAATCACAGGCACTTCTTCAATATTTTCAATTTGCAAAAATTCTGAAGCAACCCAGCCTGTTTTGCCAGTAAACTGGATTTGCACCCACGCGCCACTTTCACTTTTTCCAATGATTGGCACTACATCTTTTTGCGTTAAGATGCCGATGGAATCAAATTGTGTGCCAGCACCACTGCGGACATTGATTCCGCTGATGACAACTGCGCTTCTTTCGACGGGGAGACCTGTTGCTAGACCTACAACTTTTATTTCGGCTGACAAATCCACTTGCACAAATTCGGCGCGCACCCAACCGACTCTGTTTTCATAAATCACCTGAACCCAATTGCCAGTTGATTCTTTGCCAATAATTTGAATTGGCGAAAACGCAGAGACGACTCCTAACGATTCACTTGCAGTATTCGTCTCAGCCCGCACATTGACTTGCGTTGTCGTTGTCCCTTGAACTGGCGCATTTGTTGGGATTGGGCTAGGCGGAGGCAACGTTTGTGTGGGCAGTGGCGCAGAAGTTGGAGGCAAAGTCGCAGTCACAAAACTAGGTGTATTTGTTGGCGGGGGTGCTACTTCCACAGAGCCGCAACCGACACAACATATCATAAGCAAGGCAATCGTTTTTTTGAGATACACAAGCACAATTGTATCTAATAACTAGGTTGCTTGAAATGAGACAAATGGGTTTAAGTGTTGATATTGCTTCGCCGCGAATAGCAAGAACGTGACTCGCAATGACATGGTGTACCCCCGCGCAGACTCGAACTGCGCTCTTCAGCTCCGGAGGCTGACGCTCTATCCACTGAGCTACGGGGGCGATGGCGAAAATTTTATCACAGGCAAAGAAAAAGGCTGGAGAACAAGTCACCAGCCTGAAACCAAGAAAGAAGCGAAATATCTGACCAGCAAGCTGGTCGAGTCCAAAATCCTATCCTTTGGCTTGCGGCGCTAATACAGCCAATTCTTTGCGAAGTGTTTCGATAATTGCGGCGTTGCCACCTTCGTCGCCATGTCTTTGTAATTGGTCTTTTTTATGTGCGAGTTCGCCAAGCACTTGATAAAAACGTGAGGTGGCGCGTCCACTGAAACCAGCGGTGGTCATAGTGACAGGCGATAATGATTTTTGATATTGCGCTTGCGAAATTAAACCTGATGAAACTTCTTCGGCTAAATGTTTTTTGAGTACGTTGCGTTCATGCACAATGACCCAAATGATGATACCGACCATAATACTGTAACCGACCATATCGGCAAGGATGGTTAAGCCTAAGGAGTCTAAACCGCCAGAGCCGACTACGCTTCCAAACGTGTTGTGGAAGGCATGAACTGCAATGGCAATGCCAAGCCCAGCAATTGGCGCAATGAATTTTAATAAAGCGTTTTTTGTTAAGCGTGCAATGGCAAACCCAATGCCTGTGAAGGCTGTGAAGAAGGCGTGCATCCACCCAACTAAAATAACGCGGATGATGGTGAGTACGACTAAACCTTCCCAGCCGCCTTCAAGATATCCATTGCGATAAATATATAACGTGTTTTCAATGGCAGAAAAACCCAAGCCAACAATACTGCCGTAAATGATTCCGTCTAAAATAGAATCAAATTCTTTACGGAACATGAAAAACACAACAGCAACTGCTAAGCCTTTGAGCGTTTCTTCCACAATGGGGGCGATGATGGAAGCGGTTGCAAAATTGGTTGCGGCTTCGGAAGCAGTGAAGACATACACGCCAATTCCTAAAACGGTATTGATGATAAACGCTCCGCCACCTGCAATAATGACACCCCAAAAGAACGCCGCACCTAATAAGGCTTTTGGTTCTTTTTCGTAACGGTCGAGCCAATAAACAAAAAGGGCATACAAAAACATTGGCACAAAACCAAAAAAGATAGAAACAAGTAATGGCATGAGATTCTCCTGTTAGATGAAATGTTATTGCTAAGTTTAACGTTTATTCCTTAAAAATCAAGCGCGTTCTTTCTACGAGTGTTGTTTCGGGTTCAATTTCCAAAGCGGATAACACTTCTTCGGGTCGTCCAGTTGCGCCTTCACGCGCCGCGAGAGTCATCTTCAACCATGCTTTTCCATTTGCTTCGTTGATTATGCTTATCATTTCAATTAATGGACGTAAATCATACGATTTTCCGCGCCGTTCTCTGATGATTGACTCAGCCATCATGACTGATTCAACTCTACGCTTCAACTCTACGGGGTCAACTGGTTCTGTCAATTTGACATCATACGTCGCCGACAACACTTGAGTCTGCAATGCGGGCAGGTTTTCAGCGGCCTCTTCCACGTTTAAAATTTTTATATCGGGTGGCAGGTTTTCATTTAACTGCTTGGTGATATTTTCAACTGAAATATCTTCTTTGAATCTTACGTCTAATACTTCGCCACGAGATGAAAACCCCAAAGGCAAGGCGGCGGCGAGACTAATCTTCGGTTGAGGATGAAACCCCTGTGAATAGGCGAGTGGCAACTCCGCCCGACGCATGGCGCGTTCCCATAAACTGTGTAAATCTAAATGACCGATGTATTTCAGCGCATTTTGTTTTGTAAACGTGATTCTGACCCGCATTATATTTTTTTCGTCTTTGAAGAATGTTTTTTCAGCCATGCCTTAATGGCTTTGGTGTGTTCGTGATAATGATGATAAGTATTATCCGCCACACGCTCAAATAAATTATGCTCTTTGATTAAATAGTCGGGTATTGACTCGATTGCAGAAACAATTGAAGAGTATGCTTGAATTTCTTGCGCCACAATTTCTTCTAAGGCTACATTTTTATATTTTTCATACACCCAAGCATTGGCTTCTTCATCATCCAAAAGCGGAGAGCCGAAATCGGGATAGCCAAATTGGTCAATAAAAGCGTCTAAAGCATTGAACTTTTTACAAGGGTAATACAAGTCACCTTGTTTTATTTCACTCAAACGGTCAGCGATATATTGCTCATACGCCCAGATATGCGCAATAATGTCTTTGATAGACCAATTGCCTGAAACGCCTTTAATCGTCATTGTGCGCGTGAATCCAACACGATTGAGTAATAATTCAAATTTATCGCGCTCTGTTTGTAGTTTATGAAGAAATATAGCTTTATTATGTTTCATCTTTTTTATTTCTTATGGCATGTAATATTGAATAATTAACTGTGGGCGATTGGCAACCGCCGTATTGTTACCACTTGCAAAAGCAATGTAATCTGCACCATTATCGTCATTGTCGTCAAGAGAGAACCTAATTCTAAGTTGGGTTGTGCCTGTTAAGTTAATTTGCAAAGTACCTGCTGAATTTAAGAAAGCACTATACCAACTGTTGATAGGTGTTGAGATAAATGTGGCAACACTAGATTGCCCTGCAACTGCTTGAAAATCTGCGGCAACAAGCGAAGCCGATGTACCAAAATAAGGTTTTTGAATATCTATAAGTAAGTTACCATGTGTTGTAAACGGATTTGTACCCGTAACTGCGCCTTGTTGTCTAACTTTAACTGTAGCAGAGGAAATGCTAACAGTATCGGGAAGAGTGGATGTATCAAAGTGCATAAATGCTACATATTGTCTATCAGATGTTGCATCTCCAGCAACAAAGGATGTACCTGTTGAATTCGCCGTACCACCTACGCCGCTATTCTCAGTAGATTCAACAATATGACCATCTTGTGAAGCAAGAGAATTAAGCGTAAGCGATGTAACAGTAAAAGATTGCCCTGTTAGGAAATTTCCATTCCCTGTTCCAGCCCCACCAAGCGGTTGAGATGCAGAATCTATAATCGAGTCATCATCCAGTAAGTTTAACTGAATTGTGCCACTGCCACTTCCTGAATTCACATTCACAGTATAAACATTTCCTGAACCATTTACACTAGTAACGTTTGCACCTGAAACCCCTGTAGTATTTAGAATGAAATCAGCAATATCAACACCTGTTACTGATTCAGAAAATGTAACTGTGAAATTTAAACCAGTCAGGTTGGGATTGGCAGGGCTTCGAACTATGGAAGAAACACTAGGAGGTGTTACATCTTCAGAACCATAAGCAACTATCAATCTAGCAGGCGAAAGAATTAAGTCTGTATTAGCCCGTTCAAAAGCAATTACACGGCGAATATGAGATCCAGTATTCTTAAATATAAGTGAAAGGGAGTTTCCACTTACCCAACCATGATTAGAAACGATTTTTTCAATAACAGAAGAAATATCTGGTGTACCTCTTCTTGTTCCAAGATTCCATTGCTCAGTAATATCCCATAAAACTGGATTAAATGGGCTGGGAGTAGGGCGACTAGATGGTGGGCTTGACGTAGTAAATGTTGATGAGTTTGCAACATCGTCACCATAAATTTGAATGTTAACTGTATCTGTGTATTGTCCATCAACTGCAAAAGTAACATAAGCATACTTAATTTGTGCATCTTGTGGAATTTGGACATTGTTAAACCTAAATCCACTGACAGTATTACCACCACCAAAACATTGTCCAAGATATACTTCATTATTTGTTGCTGAAAAAACACAGCCTGTTGGATTCGTTCCTGCATCATCACTACTTTGATTTGTAATAGTATTTCCTTCTATTTCAGATTTCACAGGTGGGTTTCCGTTGCTCCTCTCAATGTGGATGAATCGAATATGAGTCGGATCAAGGGCTGGCTTGTTAACCCAGTCAAACGTGGTATAAGGCGTCTTGTCAAAGTCATCAGAATGACTAGCAACTTGTGGAACTCCGTTTACGATATCAACAACAATCACAGCATGGTCCCATGTAGAATCCCCATTATCTTCATATTGAATTACATCTCCTTTCATAATCTGATTGATATCTACGAGATATCCTTGTGGACCTTCACCATACCATTCCACCCCAGGTCCAGCCTCAAGAAATGATTCGCTGGTAACAAACGTATAAAAAGCACCTACATCATTCCAAGCTGAGGCACGTTGCCCTTCATTGAGGAGATACCAGCCCGACTGCCCATTTGGACTTGGTGCTGGCAAAGGGGATGGTATGAACATAGAGGCATTCCCGCCTTCATAAATAGACTGGGAAACAAAATTTGTGCAATCTCCTCCCTCTCCATCATAAGTTGGGTAATATTCTAAATTATAGTTATTCGCATGTTTAAGTGCATAGTCGACAGCAGCATCTCGGTTATAAGGATGAGTTGAATTATCGACAAGCAAAAAAGCATCATCTGTCACTGTTTCTGTGTTTTCAATGCCTGCTTGCGTGATTACTTCTGAAATCGGTTGAACCTCTCTCATATTTAAATCATTTAGTATCTCTTCGGGTGTTTTTTTACTTCGGCGCAACACAGCCCATAGATAGTCATTGTAATTATCAGAGACAATCTTCCACTGATCTTGTTCTTTGTGAAGAACAATCATATGCTCGACATTGTAGCGATGAGTAACAAGTGGATTTTTTGGATTCAGTTGCTGGGATAGATCATAGATCACTTCATTTTCCTCAATCACAATAAGTGTAGCCGTGTTACCAGAGATATCAACAACGATATTGCGAAAATCTAAGAAAAATTTGTATTGAGCATACCTGAGATGATCCAGCTCAGCACGTTTAATTTCAACTTGTAGTTTACCAAGTTCTTGTTGAAGAAAAACATCTGCATCATGTAAATCGGATATGAGGTCTCCAAATCCATTCTGCTTGAAATCATTGGAATCTGACATACTAAGCGCACGATAGCGAATTTCAAAATATAACTGAATTGTATTTTTTATCGCTTCCTGTTCCTCTATAGAAGGAATTTTTCCTGATTGTAAAGGCTCTTGACTAGAAGTACTTGTTGGCATAGGTGTAACATCAATCTGCCCTTTGTTGATTGCTTGCGCCAGGGTTGTCGAATTAGCAATAACAAGAAATAGAGCAACTACGATCACTACAAGAAATACAAATCGTTTCTGTCTTGCCATAATAATCTCCTGTTTTGGTATGGGTTAGATAGCAAAGATTGACGCTTTTTGGTAATCTATGGCGTTGGAGTTAATGAAAGAATTATTAGCGGAGGTTCTTCTGGGTGCGTTCGCCTCCACTCAATATGCTGTTGCATTTCTCTTGCCCTTCCACCTTGATAGTGAGCAAACTTTTCGCGCACATCTGAGGGGAACAGTCTGGGAATATCCCTACTCCAATTTTTGGCTCTTTCTACACTTTGGACAGCACCATCTGTTTCAAGATGAATGACAGCAGGCACACTTCCACCACCATCTTTACCTCTGCACACTGCCCACACATAAACATCGTTGCCATATCGACCTAAAATATCCCACTCACATAAAACTTCTTCTGGTGGAAGATAAGAAAGAACACTCTTTGCGAGAGCAGTTTCATACTCCCTCCATCTTTCTACTTGTATTGCATCAGGGGTAATTACATGTATAGGTGGTTGTGTAGGTAGCGGAGAGGGTGTAATAGAAGGAAGAGGCGTAAAAGTAGAAGATTGAAGTGGTGTATTTGTTGATATGGTAATAGTTGTTGGCGCACAAGCCGTTAATGTACTAATTAGCATTGTGAGGAGTATTTTTGTTTTCATTTTTTCCTTATCCTTTTTATTAAATTTACTCCACCATAATAGACACATTAACAAACAATAAATTAATTAATCTCCAACCACTGGCAACTGATTACTGTTCACCGTTTCACTAATCACTTTTCTTGCAGGGCTTTTTACTTCTGGGCATTTCCACTCTTCGCCTGGGTTTTCGCGGCGTAAATTTGCAAATGTTGGCAAAATGCCACAAGCAAAACAATTCAAGCGACAATCCACTCGAATTTCACCTTCGAGTGACATGCGAAAATCTTGGAATAAAAAGTTTTTTCTTAATGCCGCGCCGATATGTTCCCACGGAAATACTTCATCCGTGCGGCGTTGCCGATGGGTATAAAAAGCATGGTCTAAGCCGTGTTCTTCAAAGGCTTTCATCCATGTATCATACTTACGTCCTTCTTTCCACGCATCAAATTTTGAGCCATTTTTCCAAGCCGTGTAAACAACATCAGCCATGCGCCTATCACCGCGTGAGAGCCATGCTTCTAAAATTGCATCTTCGGGTTCAGTCAAACTTAATTTGATGCTTTTATCTTTATAAAGTTCGCGTTTCAATAATGCTTGTTTTTCTAAAACACTTTCGCGGGTATCACAGGCAACCCATTGAAATGGAGTTTGAGGTTTTGGCACAAACGTACTGACCCCTGCATTGAGTTTAACTTTCCAACCTGCAACTTTTCTACCTTCAGCAATCACAAGTTTGCATAAATCTGCAATTGCTTGCACATCTTCCAGCGTCTCGCTTGGATGACCAATCATGAAGTACAACTTAATCGTCGTCCAACCGCGTGCGTAAATGTCTCTGGTGGTATTGATAATATCTTCATCAGAAATATATTTGTTGATAATGCGGCGCATTTTTTCTGTCGCCGCTTCAGGCGCGAGTGTGAATCCTCCAGAGCGATGTTGTTTTAATTTTTCCATCAAATCAACAGAAACAGATTCAATTCTCAATGAAGGCAATGAAACAGTTAATTTTCGCCCTTCAAATCTTTTGCTGATTGCATCCACTAAATCTTTGACGTATGTATAATCTGAAGAAGATAAAGACAACAATGCCAACTCTTCAAAACCTGATGACCTGATTGCCGCATCTGCCGCTTCGACAACTTCTTCCACGCTTCTTTCTCTGACGGGACGCGTAATCATGCCTGCTTGACAAAATCTACACCCGCGCGTGCATCCGCGCATAATTTCGACCGAGACGCGGTTATGTACTACTTCAATATTTGGTACAAGAAATTTAATCGGTGGCGGAGGTAATTTGCCAACGATTCTTTTGTTAACTAATTTTGGTGCTTCTGGAATAGTCGGTTCAGTATGTGCGACAGTTCCATCTTCCATATACGTTGTTTCATAAAAGCGTGGAACATACACGCCATCAATTTTTGCTAATTCTTTTAGAACTTCCAGCCGTGACCATTTTTCGTCTTGCTTCTTTCCTTTTTGTATCACATTCACACTATCGTGTATTACTTCTTCACCTTCACCAATCACGAATGCGTCAATAAACTTATACATCGGTTCAGGATTTGTAGCCGCATGTCCGCCAGCGATAATGAATGGGTGAGACTCATCTCTATCAGTTGAGTGAATCGGAATACCTGCTAAATCTAAAACATTGAGTG
>JAEURH010000399.1 GCA_016789365.1 Anaerolineales bacterium | reverse complement strand
GCTGATATGCCGAATGATTTGAACGAGAGGTTTTCTTCCATTTGTTTAATTATACTCGTTGGGGATTGGAGATTAGTGATTAGAGAATTAGAGTATTAGAGAATTGCCGTCTACGAATGTTTCACGAATATACGAATTTTGACTCACGCATTCGAGAATTCGTGTTTTATTCGTGGATGGTTTTTAGTATTGCAAAAAGTTTGTTTGGCAGGTATAGTTTGGGTAAGGTTTGTGCAAGGCTTAATCGGCACACCTCTTACAAAACATGGTGTAAGAGCAAAATTACAAAAGGGAGATGTATGATGAATTCGCAAAATGATAAAGAAGGTTCGGGGCATGTCAAAGCCGCATATATCACAGGAATATTCGTAGTCACAGCGGCATGTATTGCTGGCGCATTTGCCGTTCTCAACACAATGGTTGATAATGGCATTATTGTTATTGGTATGAGTAATCCAAGTTTGCCAGAAACCGCAATAGTAATATCTCCTACCTTAGAA
>JAEURH010000398.1 GCA_016789365.1 Anaerolineales bacterium | reverse complement strand
GAAGAATCTCTACGATTATCTACGAGACCCTTCGCTATCGCTCAGGGGGACAATCTTAATTCCTATGACAACGCAATTGACAGCAAACATACTTTTACAAAATGGTATATTTGGATATAGAAAAGAAGGTAAGAAAAATTATGCCAACAAAAACCAGCAAAGCAAAAACAAAATCAAAAAAAGGGTTAGACCCCGAAGAACCCGTGTGGACGTATCGCGGATATAAATTACAAACCAGTGAGTTCGTCACTGCGATGGTGCATTTCTTCCGCGCTAATGTCTGGAGACAACGTTTAGATACCACCACAAACTGGGCAGTGGTTGCAACAGGTGCCACATTATCGATTGCATTCAGCCAATCAGAAGTGCATCATGGAATCATTTTGTTAAATACATTATTGGTGTTATGGTTTTTATTTATTGAAGCCCGCCGTTATCGTTATTATGAATTATGGAGTTATCGCGTGCGTTTGATGGAAACAGATTTTTATGCCGCCATGT
>JAEURH010000397.1 GCA_016789365.1 Anaerolineales bacterium | reverse complement strand
ATCGGTCAACGCGGCATGTTATACGCAGGTAAGGTGATGGCTGCCAGCGCGCTCGAATTCATGCAGAACGACGAACTCCGCGCCAAAGCGATGAATGAATACAAACAAAAACGCGCCGCCGCTAAATACATTTCCCCCATCCCAGACGGAACCAAACCGCCGCTGAATTTTTAATATTTTCTTTCATCTGTCATTGCGAGGAAGGCTTTAGCCTGACGACGTGTACCCGATATGGGTAAGCAATCTCGCATGATGTTGGAGATTGCTTCGTCTTAGGTCTATCAAATTTTTTAAAAGGCACATCATGAACAAAATCACCTCAACCAGCTTGACCCTTATCATTTCCTTCATTCTTACCGCCTGCAACCTCGGCGCTTCTGCACCACAAGATGGCAGTGCCGTCGCCACCGCCGCCGCGCAAACGGTTGAAGCTGCGCTCACGTCTTCTGCCGTTGAGCAAGCCACGCCTCTTGCCAGCCCCGGCGTTGCGATCGATGGCACC
>JAEURH010000396.1 GCA_016789365.1 Anaerolineales bacterium | reverse complement strand
ATAGGTCTCGCCTTTATTACTGGCGGAGTCCTCGTTCTGCTTAATCAAACAGGTGTAGTATCCTTTAAATTCAACTGGTGGGCACTATTCATTATATTCCCTGCCGTTGGCTCATTCAGCAGTGCTTATAAGCACTATCGCGCTACCAATAATCTGTTTGAGATGGGTGTAATGATGCCCGTATTAATAGGTCTATTCATGCTCGCTTTGGCGTATAACTTGCTGAGTGGTAATGGCTGGAACTTCAACTGGAATCTGTACTTTCCCGCCATCTTCATCGTGATTGGCTTGGGCATGATTTTCAGTCGTTCTCGCAAGGAATAAAACCTTCACCACTAGCAATGCGTAAATAACCTTAGTTATGTCGTTGCGAGCCACCATCCCTCGCAACGACTCATTAATTTTCAAGAGGAGTAAATATGGCTAACATTCTCGAAGTTCAAAATCTTGTCAAAAATTATGGTGACTTTCAAGCCGTAAAAGGGGTTTCCTTTCACATTCAAG
>JAEURH010000395.1:248-504 GCA_016789365.1 Anaerolineales bacterium | reverse complement strand
TGGTGGCTTTTTTTCTTGGTGGAAGAAAAGTAAGAAAATATGGTTTTCTTCCTTATAAATCTTTTGCATTAAATGCTACTGCTCATCATTCTTATGATAGTTTATACATAGAATACAATTCAATGCTTTATGATTCTGTGATTTCAATAAACTTTACAGAAGTCATGCAATACATGCTTAGTCTGGACTGGGATGAATTGACACTTCCGGGTATCTCCCAAAAGTTTGTATCCGATTCTGGTCTAATTGAAAAACA
>JAEURH010000395.1:0-238 GCA_016789365.1 Anaerolineales bacterium | reverse complement strand
TCATTCTTCGTAGACTTTCAAAAAGTCCGTAAAGAAGGACTGAATTTTATGCAGTTACTTAGTTCTAATCGTCGGAGTCAATTACGGCGTTCGCTTAAGCAATATGGGGCAGAAGAAAACATTCATATTCATGAATCTGCAACTGTAGAGGAAGCACTTGGCTTGTTAAATAAACTGGCTGAATACCATCAAATCGAATGGAAAAAAAGAGGCTGGGATGGTGCATTTGCTAACCCTT
>JAEURH010000394.1 GCA_016789365.1 Anaerolineales bacterium | reverse complement strand
GGGAACACGTTGGTAGCCCACGAAAGCACGCCGTACAGTGCGGCGCCAATCGCGGCATACACTACTTCGCGTGTGCCGAACGACCAAATGTTTTTCTTGTCCATGTGAAGCCTCCGAAAGTGATGAAAATGAAACGGATAAGATGGTTCCCCCAGCAGTTAAAACTCATTTTCAATCAGAAAGTTACTCCGGCCACGCCGCCAATGCTTCCGCGCGCAAAAAGCGACCCGTTTGGGGTAACCGCTTTAGGTTTTCATGTAAGAGCGTGGTAGGAACCACGCGGCACTTCTCCAGCAACTCGGTGTTGGGCAGAACGGTTTCGGGCGGCCCATCCGCCGCAATGCGCCCGCTGGCCATGAGAATGACGCGTGAGGCAAACGTGATGGCTAAATCCAAATCATGCGTAATAAAAAGCAGGGCGGCAAAGCGGGAGAAGGCGGCTTCCGTGCCCATCAGGCCATCCATGAAGTTCATGTAGTTGAAAAAATCTTGACCGGCCGTTGGT
>JAEURH010000393.1 GCA_016789365.1 Anaerolineales bacterium | reverse complement strand
TCAGCCTTTCGGGTTTAGACACTCTCTCAATTCGTGGATGGGGTTGTAGTATAAAAGTTCGGGTAAAATTGGAGAGTTGCGGGGAGTACCCTGCCGATGGAGAATCTAAATGGCTGAAAACAATGAGCTAGAAAAGACACTTTGGCAAGCCGCAGATAAGATGCGCTCGAACATGGATGCGGCGGAATATAAACATGTTGTCTTGGGTTTGATATTTCTCAAATATATTTCAGATGCGTTTTATGATTTACATAAACAACTAGAAGAAGGCAAAGGCGAATTTGAAGGTGCAGACCCCGAAGACCCTGAGGAATATTTAGCCCACAATGTTTTCTTTGTGCCAGAAAAAGCAAGGTGGGATTATTTACAAGGACGCGCCAAACAACCTTAAATTGGAAAAGACATTGACAATGCAATGGATGCGATTGAAAAAATCAATCCATCGCTCAAAGGCGTATTGCCTAAAATTTATGCTGACCCTGAATTAAGCAAACCCGTATTGGGCGCG
>JAEURH010000392.1:252-508 GCA_016789365.1 Anaerolineales bacterium | reverse complement strand
CGGAATATCTTTGACTAATTTTTTCGCAGTCGTTCTATCGCGGACAATTAACGTTTGACCCAACATCAAACGCACAGCATTTTTTAATTCATCTGGCGTGTTGATAAGTTCTGAAGCAATGCCAATTGCGCCAGAGACTTCCGAAGTCTTTAAGACTTCGGAAGTCTTATCAACAGGCAACAACGCCGCACGACTTGATTCATCAGACTCAAGCAAATTCAACGCATTTTCAATTTCATTTTCATTCAACAAAACT
>JAEURH010000392.1:0-242 GCA_016789365.1 Anaerolineales bacterium | reverse complement strand
GCGTATCACCCAATGCGGCGGCAATCGCAATTTCAAGTTCAGTCGGTACATCCAACACGCCGCTCAACGCACCGCGAGATGTAAGATTGGATTGCAACAAATAACGCGCGCCTTCTGCATAACCCGCAAGCGATTGCTCCGATTGTTCAAGCACTTCGAGTTGCGCTTTCAAACGCGAATGGTCTGATTCTTCTTTGGTACGTTTTTCTAAGGCAGAACGTCTTTGATTTTCTATTTGTTCA
>JAEURH010000391.1 GCA_016789365.1 Anaerolineales bacterium | reverse complement strand
ACGCCCACGCCTGACCTGACCACCATCAATATAGAAGGCTACGTGCAGATCACTGGGACGGAAGGTGAAGGATTAAGAATCCGCCTGGCACCCGGCTTGAACGGCGAAACAGTTTTCCGCGGGGAAGAAGCGGAAGTCTTCGTCATCAAGGATGGTCCTCAAGAGGCCGATGGATATACATGGTGGTATCTCGTGGCCCCGTATGATGAAACCCGCGCTGGCTGGGCCGCAGCAGACTTTCTGGCGGTTATCCCTTCACCGTAACATTACTAATAGACCCTAAAGGTTTTTGAAACCTTTAGGGTCTCCATATTTGGAGAAAATAATAATGGCTGAAAAACCAACCGGCGTAACCGCCAACAAAAGCAAGCGTGAATTTACCGTCACATGGGACAGCGGGCATACCAGCGTTTATCCGTTTGGGTTGCTGCGCGCCGCCTGCCCGTGTGCCCAGTGCCGCGGCGGACATGAAAACATGAGGTCCGAACCCGATGCGGATGTATTCACCA
>JAEURH010000390.1 GCA_016789365.1 Anaerolineales bacterium | reverse complement strand
CAAATTGTTGTAGAAAATGGAGAATTGCGGTATATTAACAAACTAGAAAGCCATAAAGCACGTAATCGGGAAGAAGACAAATAATTTTTCCTGATTTGTAAAATTCAATATCTCGGCTTTGGCGAGGACGAAAGATTTCCGGAAGCCATGACTCATCTTGTGAGAGGTGATGTCATGGCTTTTGTGTTTTATCACTTAAACAGCATCAAAGAAATACATGGCAGGCAAAATAGAGTTTAATCCAACCAACTTCTCAAGGTTGAATATTATTAGAAACTAATAGATATTTTATGGAATCTAAGCAAGAAAGGTAGATTGAAAAATGCCTCAAATATTGATACGCCCGCAAGAGTTACGTCAGGCTTCGGAGCAATTACAGGCAACCGCCAAGAAAATTGATGTGGCTCTAAAAGCGATTGACCAAGAAATTCTTTCTCTGAAAGGGGATAAATTTTTAGGGAATCGTGCCAATGCCGTTCAAGCACATTACGCTCCGAAACGTGAGGCATT
>JAEURH010000038.1 GCA_016789365.1 Anaerolineales bacterium | reverse complement strand
CGTAACCAGCCAAGAAGGAGGCTTCGTCAGTAGCAAAGACTAAACCTAATACGTTCGGCAATTCGGATGCAGAACCACAGGTTTGGCCTTCAACAAAGTCAGTTCCAAAGCAGTCTGGGTAAGCATAGTCCACGATAGCAAAATTGGTATCAGGGTTGGCTTTCGCGGCAACAGCCGTATCAACACCAAGCAAGAAACCGACCGTCACAACTAAATCAGTATCTTCAGCCAAGAACTGTTGAATGTTTTTGGCATAGTCTGATTGTTGAGTGGATTCCAAATACTTACCTTCTACACCGAGTTCATCAATCGCTCGTTGAACACCAGCATAAGCAGTGGCATTGAATGATTTATCATCAATACCACCCAAGTCAGTCACCATACCGACTTTGAAAGCAGGGGCAGGAGCGGGGGCTTCAGTGGGTGCTTCGGTTGGGGCTGGGGCTTCGGTCGGCGCTTCAGTTGGCGCGGGTGCTTCAGTTGCGGGCGTACCGCAAGCCGCGAGAATCATTGAAGCAATGATTAACAAGGCTGAAACAAAATACAACTTTTTCATGTTTTCTTCTCCTCTAGAAGATTTAAATTTTATAGGCTTGCTTTCAGCAAAACCTTACGACTCTATAAGTATAAATGCTCTATAACCTTTATGCAAGTATGAAGATTGTTAAGGTTTCTCAGGCAACACATTTGTATAGATTTCTTTATTCCACAATGATACAAGCAAAAGTTCTAAACCCATTGTTAATTCTTCTGGAAATTTTTGATGAAGAGATACAAACTGAATTTGACCGATTCTCTGCGGCTGAACAAATCCTTCTTTGACAAAACGCATCACTTCTTTGACCTCCAACCTGCCAGCCCCATACAAACTGGTGACTACACCCCTGCCGTTTTCTGCCAACGCCTGCATTTGATTTCGTTCTGTGCCAATCGCATACACATTCGATTCACTTGCCGCCCTTAACGCGCCTTGACCAGTCACACCACCTGCTGAAAAAATCACATCTGCCCCACGCCTGATTAATGAAATAGCATTTTCATAACCCCAAGATTCATCCACGAATAATTTTTCTCTATCACCACTATCACGATATAAAATTAAAACTTTGATTTCGGGGTTTAAGAATAATGCTCCAGCCCGAAAACCTTCACAATATCGCCACATCGAATCAATGCCAGATGTTTCACACACTCCACCGACGATGCCAGTTTTAGAAAGTTGAGAAGCCAATGCCCCAGCGGCGAATCCCATTTGGTCTTCGGGAAATGTAATGGAAATAAGATTCGCACGAGTCTGCTCAAAGGGTTGATTCAAGCCGACGAAGACAGAATCAGGATACAGGTCAGATGAATGAAGCGTTTCATCTAATAAGCCAATGCCAGAGGTAATGATGACATCAAAACCTTTTTGAGCAAAATAATCAATGTTTTTTTGATAATCGCGTGAGTCAATTGATTCAATATAAGCAATTTCATCGGCTTCTGATTCTTGTAGCCCCAGCCAAGCATCTTGATTGATACCGTAATCATTAATCCCCAGCGTATCTGTGACCAATGCCGCGCAGAAAATTTCTTCGTCAAAACAATTTGGTGATTGTATGCAAGCACTCAATGCAAAACATACAATCACCAAAAAAAGATGATGCTTAATGCGTGAAGCGTAATTCGTAACTTGCAACTTGTATCTCTTAACTTGAACTTGCTTCACCTTTTTTCACGCCCATCATTAACCAAAACGCAATCAACATAAACACAGGTGCGATAATCATAATCATGTTGTAGTTATTGCCTGTTAACAGAATCGCCCAGCCGTTGATGTTTGGACCTGCAATGGCGGAAAGTGTGGAAAATAAATAATACAAACCCGTGAATGTGCCAACGCGAGCCAAGCCAGTTAAATCTACAACCATTGGCAAAGAGTTGATGTTGATGAACGCCCAACTGATTCCACACACGATGAGAAACACACCTGCAAGGGTTAACATTCTCGTTCCGCCTTCAACAAGTGGAATGCCCACAAGAGGCAAAGGTGCAATGCCTGTTAATAATGCTTGGGCTGGCGTGATGTAAAGTAAAAACAGCATGATTGAAATCGTAATTAATCCAATCGAAATGGTTAAACGTCGCCCGATTCTTCCAGCAAGGAAGCCAGATGGGATGGCGGTGAGTACAAAAAATAATGGCAAAACAGAAAGTAATGTTGCGCCATCGCCTTCGTTTAATCCCAAATGATTTTTTGCATAAAGCGTAAAAAATGTTTCCAAAGCAGAGTAGCCGATAAACCAAAAGAAAATTGCAAATAGAATGCGAAGTCCGCTTTTATCTTCATCGTTAAAAATTTCTTTCAGACTTTCGAACATACTCGGTTGTTTTTCAGATTCACCATATTCTTTTGGCTCTTCAATGAAAAGATATACAATCAATGCTGAAACCAAAACCAATGCAGAACCTAACCAAAACGGAAAGTTTGGACTCATTTTGTATAACATGCCACCCGTTTGCAAAGCCACAATGACTCCAATGCCACCCATAAAGTTGACAATGCCGTTGGCTTGTGAACGAAATTCTGAGGGTGTAATGTCTGGCATTAATGCTACTAATGGAGTGCGCCATAACGCGGCACTTAATAACAATGTGCTGGTACATGCTACAAATAATGGAAGCACTGCCGCAAGTGGAATGAGTCCAAACGCAACCGCTGTAATCGGCGCGCCAATTAAAATAAATGGAATGCGTCTGCCTAATGGGCTGCGTAATCTATCAGACCATGCGCCGACAGGTGGTTGAATAAATAATGCGGCGATGTTATCTAACGTCATAAAGAATCCGACGAGTGCGGCAGAAAGCCCAAATTTTTCTGAAAGAAAAATTGGCACAAAGGCGTTATACACACCCCACACAACACTTACACCAAAAAAACCAAAGCCGAGCAGAAAAGTCTTGCCGTAATTGAGACGGGACATAGTTACTCCTGTGTTTATGTTTCGTAATGCGTAATTCGTGAAACGTAAAAAGCATTTTACGAATTACGAATCACGAATTATTTTTCAATTTTTCCAAAAACTTTTTATCGCTTTCACTCAAATTTGCTTTTTCCAACATATCGGGTCTTTTTCTAAACGTTCTTTCAAGTGCTTGTTCGCGTCGCCATTTGTCAATTTTGGCGTGGTCGCCTGAGAGCAAAACATCTGGCACTTTGTTTCCACGAAATTCTGGCGGGCGAGTGTAGTGTGGATATTCCAATAAACCCATAGCATGTGAATCATCTTCCGCGCCAGTTGGGTCGCCTAAAACATTTGGGAGAAGACGTGAAACCGCATCAACGATGAGGAGGGCTGGTAGCTCACCACCAGTTAAGACATAATCCCCAACAGATATTTCATCCGTCACGAGATGTTCACGGATTCTTTCATCAATGCCTTCGTAACGTCCGCAAATCAATGCAATGCGTGGATATTGTGATAATTCTTTGGCAATGTTTTGGTTGAAGACTCGTCCTTGCGGAGTAAGTAAAATGATGGGGATTTCAGAATCAGGCTTCCCCGAAGTTTGAAGCGGATTTATATCTAAAACTTTTTCTAATGCTTCAAAAACGGGTTCAGGTTTCATCACCATGCCACCACCTCCACCATAAGGCGTATCATCAGTGACGTGATGTTTGTCGTATGTATAATCGCGGATGTTGTGAATGTTAATTTTGATTAATCCCCGTTCTTGCGCGCGTTTGAGGATGCTGGTATCTATATAAGAAGAAAAGGCTTCGGGCAGTAGAGTGAATACCTCAAATTGCATGTTGCGATTTTAGCATAAGAAGTAAATAAGAGTATCAACGCGCTTGCTTGACTTTGCTTCCGTGCGAATGGTAATATGATTTTCGCATGTCATTGCAAGGGCGTGTTTGTTTGCCCGAAACAATCTTAAAGATTAGTGAAAAGATTTTTCGCCGCTAATTTCACGAATTGACGCGGATTTTTATCAATTCGTGTAAATCCGCGAAATTCGTGGCAAATGATTTTTTGTTTTTAAGTAGGTGTAAAAAAAATGTATTTACGTGGAAGTAAATGGAGTATGAACAAACGGCGTACCAAACCCAATTGGTTCGCTATTATTTTGTTAAGTTTAATTGTGTTGGGGGCATCATATACCACGCGCTATATTGTGCCGACAATTCCGCAAGTTGGTGTGGCTTCGCCCACGCCAACAATTTCACCAGACACATTAATTGCTGATGCTGAAAGTTTATTTCAACAAGGAAAATTAATCCCTGCCATTGATATGTATAAGCAAGCGATTGCCTCACGCCCTAGTGACCCTGCTACCCATATCAAACTCGCACAAACATTGGTATTTGCTGGCAAATATAAAGAAGCCCAAACCGCCGCAGAAGATGCGTTGTTGTTGAATCCTACAAATTCAATGGCGTTTGCAGTGAGAGCATGGGCGTTGAGTTTTCAGGGTGAATACTTGCAAGCCGAGAGCGACATCAAACGTGCACTGGAATTAGACCCCAACAATGCGTTGGCTCATGCTTATTATGTAGAAATTTTAGTTGATTCATTTTACAACGGCACAGGCGGCTTTGATGGCGTAGAACGTGCGATTGAAATTTCGCGCGTAGCACAAGCACTTGCACCAAACACTTTAGAAACACATCGCGCACGCGGCATTATTTTAGAAGCCACAGGTAACTATGAAGATGCCATTGCAGAATATGAAGCCGCAATTGCAATTAATCCAAACATCGCCGATTTGCATTTATCACTTGGCGTTAACTATCGCATTTTACAAGTGTACGATAAAGCCGAAGCCTCATTCACACGCGCCATCGCCTTGAATCCCGAAGACCCCACACCACATCTTTTATTATCCAGAACATACGCCACGATTGGTGAATTTGGTAAAGCCTTGCAATATGCTGAAACTGCCGTCGGCATTAATCCAGCCGATACAAATTTACGAGGCAACTTAGGCGTGATGTATTACCGCAATGCCTTTTGGACAGAATCCGCCCAAGAACTTTCGTATGTAGTCACAGGCGGGCTTTCGGAAGACGGTTACGAAATGCAAGTGATAAATCTCGTGCCAAATTCTCCGCGCATTGCCGAATATTATTTTACTTATGGGCTAGCACTTTCCCGTTTGAATCGTTGTGGCGATGCTCTGCAAATTGCCCAATTAATTATTTCGCGTATTCCAGATGATGAAATTTCAGTAGGTAATGCCAACGCGATTATTGAGCGATGTCAGCAAAACTTGCAAGCGACTCAACAACCGCCTCTTTCTACGGGAACGCCTGTTTCTACACCCACGCCTTAGACTTATCTTCGACAGAGTGCGTCCCGCAGGTTTTAATAAAATGATAAGGGTTTATTAATAAACCTGCGGGACGGTGTATATAATAAAAATAAACTTATGAACATTTACCAAAGAAAAAACATTTTTAGAAAACGTGATGACACAGCCATTTATCGTCTATTCTTTTTGCTTGTGTTAATTCTCGCTGGCGTGTGGTTGATTCGTTCTGTCTATCAAGGTGATGTCAAACCTTTATTTTTACCCACACCAACTCCAACACGTTTTGCAACTTCCTATACTTTAGAAGGTGACGCACACTTCACAGCAGGACAATTAAATGCCGCCATCACCGCTTATAACGAAGCCGTACGCGTTGACCCTAACAATGCCGAAGTGTGGGCGCAACTCTCGCGCGTACAAACCTATTCCACCGCATTACTAGTCCGCCGTGAAGAAATTTTGACCCGTTTAGATGAAGCCATTGCCTCCGCTGAAAAAGCAGTGGAATTAAACCCAGATAGCAGTTACGCCCATGCTGTATATTCCTTTGCATTAAACTGGAAAGCCTCTTACACACCTGCTGGGCGAGAACAACAGTCCATATTGACACAATCTCAACAATCAGCAGTACGGGCATTGCAATTAGACAATACCAATACACTGGCTCTCGCTTTTTATGCCGAAGTGTTAGTTGACCAACAACAATGGAATCAAGCACAACAAATCATTAACCAAGCATTGGCACAAGATTCATCTTTGATGGATGTGCATCGCGTTCATGCTTATGTGTTGGAATCATTAGGTGAATACGCCCTTGCTATCGAAGCCTACGACCGCGCCATTGCAATTACCCCAAACCTAACCTTTTTATATCTGCGGGCTGGAGCAGGTTATCGTCGCTTAGCGTTTGATAGCCCCAACGAAACTGTGCAACGCGAACTATATGAAAAATCACTTGAATATTTTGCACAGACGGCGCGTATCAATGAGCAGTTAGGTGTGCAAGACCCCACACCATATTTATCTATTGCCAGAACCTATTCTCAAATGGGCGAGTTTTTTATTGCCATTCGTAATGTGCAAAAAACGATTGAGTTTCAACCCGATAACCCAGTTTTTTATGGCGAGTTGGGAATGCTGTATCACAAAAACAGAAATTATGAAACAGGCATCCTTGCCTTCAAATGCGCCATTCGCGGTTGCACAGAAGAAGAATCTTGCGACGGACGCGGGGGATGTGGTCCGAATGATAGACCATCAGTTGTAGAGCCAGTATCACTTTCTTTTGCAACCGTTTATTATTTCGATGTATATGCCTCAGAGTTGGCGGCGTTAAGTACGCCAAAAGTCAATTATTGTGATGAAGCCTTAGACATTGCCAGAATCGTCGAATCTTCTGAATATATCAGTGACCCCAACATCGCGGCGGATATGGTGGTGGTGCGGAATATTTGCAACAGTTTGGCAGAGAGCATCAGCGCAACGGCAACGCCTCAACCCACGCCGACAGTTGATTCTACACCCACGCCTTAATCTTAACTTCGGCTTTGTCAGCCAGAAAAAAGGTTGAGGTGCTGAACCAGTTTGAAGTCAAAAATGAAGCGGGGAAATTTGTCAGATTTTTGTAAGAGGTTTTGTTAATCCCCTTGACTTAGATTTTTAAGCAGGTAAAATATCCATTAGCACTCGATTGATTGGAGTGCTAATTCTATGTTTATTCATAAATTTTAATCATCCTAATCGGAGGCAAAGAAATGGCAAAAATCTCGTTTAAACCTTTGGGTAGCCGTGTTTTGGTGGAACCCATCGAGCAAGAAGAAGTGACCGCCAGCGGCATCGTTTTACCTGAAACGGCTAAGGAAAAACCACAACAAGGCAAAGTGTTGGCGGCTGGACCTGGCGACCGCAATGAAGATGGCGAGCGCGTGGCTATGGATGTAAAAGTGGGCGACACAATTTTGTTCGCCAAGTATTCCGGCACCGAAGTGAAAATGGAAGGCAAGAAATTGCTCATCCTGCGCGAAAGCGACATTCTCGGTATTGTTGGATAAGAAATTATCCACAAATTTTTGCTAATCCCCGCGAATTATTCGTGAAGATTAGTGTAGATTAGCGGACTAAATTATTTAATAAAGAGGAAATAAACTATGGCAGCAAAACAATTAGTATTTTCAGAAGACGCACGCCGCAAACTTAAGAACGGCATGAACATTGTTGCAAACGCAGTTTCTGCAACTTTAGGACCAAAAGGTCGCAACGTGGCAGTTGACCGCAAATTTGGCTCACCGACTATCACCCATGATGGTGTTTCAGTAGCCAAAGAAATTGAATTGGAAGACCCATTTGAAAACATGGGTGCACAACTTCTCAAAGAAGCCGCATCCAAAACCAATGACATTGCTGGTGATGGTACAACCACCTCCACCGTTTTGGCACATGCCATTGTAAACGAAGGTTTGAAGGCTTTGGAAGCAGGTTACAACCCCATGCTTCTCAAAAAAGGTATTGAACTCGCTACTGAAACTGTAGTGACTGAATTAAAGAAAAACTCTGTCAAGATTGATACCAAAGAAGAAATTGCTTCTGTGGCTACCAACTCTGCGGCAGATGCTGAAATTGGTCAATTAATTGCAGACGTGATGGATACCGTTGGTAAAGACGGCGTGATTACCGTTGAAGAATCCAAGTCCATGTCTGATGAAAAAGAATTTGTAGAAGGTATGCAATTTGACCGTGGCTATCTTTCTCCATACTTCATCACCAGCGCTGAAAATATGGAAGCCCAAATCAGCGATGCCTATGTGTTGATTTATGACAAGAAAATCTCTGCCGCACAAGATATTGTGCCCTTGCTCGAAAAACTCGTGCAACTCGGCAAACGCGAACTCGTCATCATTGCTGAAGATGTTGATGGTGAAGCCCTCGCAACTTTAATCCTCAACAAGATTCGCGGTATGTTGAATGTATTAGCAATCAAAGCCCCAGGCTTTGGTGACCGCCGCAAAGCGATGTTACAAGATATTGCCATCCTCACCGGTGGGCAAGTTGTCTCTGAAGAAATGGGACGCAAACTTGAATCTGTCACCGTGCAAGATTTAGGTCGTGCAGAAAAAGTTGTCTCTGATAAAGAAAACACAACCATCGTTGGTGGCAAAGGTAAGAAAGCCGACATCGAAGGTCGCATCAAAGAAATCCGCATCGAAATTGACAAAAGCACCAGCGATTATGACAAAGAAAAACTTCAAGAACGCTTGGCGAAATTAAGCGGTGGCGTTGCTATCATCCGTGTGGGTGCCGCAACCGAAACCGAAATGAAAGAAAAGAAACATCGTGTTGAAGATGCTCTCTCTGCCGCGCGCGCCGCAGTGGAAGAAGGTATCGTACCTGGTGGTGAAATTTCTCTCATCAATGCCGCAAATAAACTTGATAAACTTGCCAAGAACCAAGAAGAAGGCAGTGAAGAAATCAAAGTCGGCATTAACATCATCAAGAAAGCACTTGAAGCCCCAATTCGCAAACTCGCTTCAAACGCTGGGCAAGATGGTTCCGTCATCATTGACACCGTCCGCCGCACAGCCGCTGAAAAGAAAAATGTCAATATTGGTTACAACGTGTTAACCGATGAATATACTGACATGATTAAAGCCGGTGTAATTGACCCCGTCAAAGTGGTGCGTGGTGCGCTTGAAAATGCCGCTTCCATTGCCGCGATGATTCTCACTACCGATGTTTTGATTACCGATATGCCTGAGAAAGATAAGGCTCCTGCTATGCCTCCGGGCGGCATGGGTGGCATGGATTACTAAAATCCATCTACAATTTTGTAGGGACACGGCGACGCCGTGTCCCTACTTTTTTAATTTATAATTTCCAAATGCGATTTTACTTAACTTTATTGCTGGCTTTGGGATTAAGTGCCTGCGCCTCTTTCGGGACCCCAAACACGCCGACTCCAACCATACCGACTGCTACACCCCAGCCTCCTACTCCTACACCTCCACCTTCGGTGGCGATGGTGAATGGCGAGTACATTACGATTTCAGAATTTGAAGCGGAATTAAACCGCTATAAAACTGCGTTTCCAAATATAGAAGATTCACAAGCCCGCCAAATTGTGTTGGATGATTTAATTGCGCAATATTTGCTTGCCCAAGCCGCACGCGAAGAAAATTTTGAGGTGACAGAAGCAGACCTCCAGTCAAGAATTGATGCGCTTGGAAGCCCAGAGGCAATATCACAATGGCAATCTGCTTTTGGGTATGACGATGCTTCATTTAGAATCATCTTAAAAAGAAGTATTGAAGCGGCGTGGATGCGTGACAAAATCATTGCGGATGTGCCAAATAGCATCGAGCAGATTCACCTGCGCCAAATTTTGACCTATAATGAGGCGGACGCGCAACTGGTTTTGCAAAACTTAAATGCAGGACAGGATTTTGATGAACTGGCGGCTATTTATGACCCGATTACAAAAGGTGAATTGGGTTGGGTGCCGCAAGGTTATTTGTTAGATGCTCAGGCTGATGAAGCAGTTTTCGCTTTGCAGGCTGGTGAAATTAGTGGCATTGTTTCAACCGAAGCAGGTTTTCATATTTTCAAAGCGATAGAACGCGGAGAGCATGAACTAACGCCAGATGCTTTGTTGACCATGCAAGAACTTGCTTTGAAAAATTGGCTTGTTGAAAAAAGAGAAAATAGCAACATTGTTTTGATGCAATAAAATTTTGGAGCATAGCAAATGAGTAAATACGATTTCGATGAAAAACCAAAATCACGTTTAGATATATGGGATATGCTTAGTATTCTGACTTTATTGATGACGCTTTGTATCGGCGGGTATTTTGTTGCGATTTATCTTTCACCAAATGCGGTATTTAATCCACTAAGCCCAGAGCGTGCTTTTGCAGGGCAACTTCCCACTGCTACCATTACTCCGATTCAATTGCTCCCAACTTGGACGCCGACTCAACCAGTTGTTACAGAAACTCCTACCCTAACACTTGTGCCTACATTTACTTTAGAACCTACTGTAACCGTTGTTTCATTAATTACCCCATCTGATACACCACCTCCGACAGCAACACCAAAAGCACCTTTCAATGCTACAGTGACATATATTGATAGCACCATCATTCACAACGAAGCCGCTTGTAATTGGCAAGGCGTGGCAGGCACAGTGATTGACTCGAACAATGCCGATATGATTGGCATTACGGTTCGACTATCTGGTTTTTATAACGGCAAAACGCAAAATCAACTAACCGTCAGCGGTATTGCTCCCGCGTATGGGAAATCAGGCTTTGAATTTTTCTTAGGCACTGTCCCCATTTCATCTGATGGATTGCTCTCGATTCAAATCCTTGACCAAGCAGGTTTGCCACTTTCCAGCATTATCGAACTTGACACATTTAGTGATTGTTCAAAGAATTTGGTGTTGGTGAAATTCAAAAAGAATCCGTGATAAGAAAGTTAAAAGAAATGAGTAACGAGTAACGAGGAAAAGTCTCGTTACTCGTTACTTTTTAACTCATTACGCATTATTTCACTTCTACATTCCAATGATTAAACTTTGGATTCTTCGCGCGCACAACATTGTCGAATATTTCTCTTAACTTCGTGGTGATATTTCCCATCACACCACTTCCAACCGGGCGATGGTCAATTTTTGTGACAGCCACAATTTGCGCCGCAGTGCCAGTCATAAACATTTCTTCGGCAATAAACACTTCAGTTCTATCAATTGACCTTTCCACAACTTCTAATCCCAATTCTTTTTTTGCAATCTCAATGACAGATTTTCTGGTAATGCCTTCTAAAATATTATCTGTCACAGGTGGAGTGACTAACAAACCATCACGCACCATAAAAATATTCATCGCCGAGCCTTCAGAGACATGACCATTGTTATCCAAAACAAGTGCTTCATCAAAACCCGCACGGTTCGCATCTGTTTTGATTAATGCCGAGTTTGCATAACCACCTGCAACTTTTCCGCGTGCAGGAATTACATTGTCATCAATTCTGCGCCACGATGAAACTGTTAAATGTGCATCGGTGTCATTCTTCACATATTTTTCAAACGGAATCACAAACATACAAAATTCATCACGCAAGTCGTGTAATTTCACACCAATCCCCATATCTGCTTTATATAAAGTAGGGCGTAAGTAAATATCTTGTTTCCAGTTATCAGTTTTCAGCAAATCCAAAGTTAATTGAATAAAACCTTCTTCATCATACGAGCTTTGCATCGCCATCATTTTTCCAGAATTAATCAAACGCCGAAAATGGTCAAACGGACGAAACAAAAATAACTTTCCTTTTTCTTGATTCCAATACGCACGCATTCCACCAAACACAGATGTGCCATATAAAAATCCATGTGTAGCAATGCCAATTTTTGCTTCACTTAATGGAACAATCTTTCCTTCAAAAAAAGCATGTTTTGAAAAATCCATCAATGCCTCCAAATTTGATTCTACTTTATAAAACCCTTTGATGAAAAAACCGCTTCTTTCTTGCCTATACTTGATTCTCGCCATCAGCATTTTCCACGCTCCGTCATTGCGAGGGCATAGCCCGAAGCAATCCCCAACACTGCCACGAGATTGCTTCGCCGCAAAGAGCAAGAACGCGACTCGCAATGACGGATAAATCCTTGACAAATCTCTGTTTTGCTCCTAAAATCTATTTTGATACTTATCGAATTAAATTTATGGATGTGAAATATGAACCAAATGCTCGATTACGTCAAAGTAATGTCTGACCCAACCCGCTTGAGGATTATCGGTATGCTTTCACAGAGCAATGCCACACGCAAAGAAGTTGCCGAACGCCTCGAACTCTCACCCAAAGATTCACTTACCCACTTAGGCTTCTTGGAATTTATCGGTGTGATTAGTCAAGAAAATGGCGTGTTTTCATTGAATGATGACCGGCTGGCTGTTTTAGCGAAGGAAAAGTTGCTCGAAGAGAAACAGGTGTACATCCCGCATGAAGCGTTAGACGAAAAAACTAAAAAGGTCTTGAAAGCCCATCTCAATGCGGATGGGAGTATTCGTCAAATTCCCGCACCGCCAAAGCTTCAAATCATCTTAGATTATCTGATTGATTTTTTTGAGTTTGATAAAAATTATACGGAAAAAGAAATCAATACGGTTATAAAAAGATTCAATGAAGATACTGCCGGTTTACGCCGTGACTTGATTGAAGCCAACATGCTTGCGCGTGAAAGTGACGGCTCAAGGTATTGGAGAATTAAATGAGCGAAGAACTTGTTGCGTTCTTCAAAGTTCTTTCTGATGCGAACCGTTTGAAAATTATTGGTTTACTGGCACAGCAACCTTACAGTGTGGAAGAACTTGCGGCGTTATTAAATTTGAAAGCATCTACGGTTTCGCATCATTTATCGAAACTGGCAAAAGTTGGTTTGGTCAGTGCAAAAACGGAGAGTTATTACAATGTTTATCAATTGGATGAAAAAGCATTAGAGATAAAATCGCGCAGTTTATTTTCACAAGAGTCTTTGGCTAATTCTGTTTCAGATGTAGATGTAGATGCTTATGATAATAAAGTTATCAAAGATTATGTAAAAAAAGACGGCAGTTTAAAAACAATCCCTGCTCAAAGAAAAAAGTTGGAAGCGATTTTGAGATATATCGTCAAATCTTTCAAAGTTGGAAAAAAGTATACAGAAAAACAAGTGAATGAAATTTTGAAAGCCTATCACGAAGACACAGCTTCATTGCGCCGTGAATTGATTGGATACAAATTAATGAAACGCGAAGGCGGCGGTGGTGAATATTGGAGATCAGAATGATTACAGAATATCCATTAACAAAAGCAAATCGAATTCAATTAGCGCGTGAATTTAGACATGTTCCGCGAGTAGATATTTCCATTGAATGCGTCTTAGAAGACCAAATGGGAATGGCATTTGTAGATAACCTTGAAAATCCATCTGCTTATATGATAAAAATTGGACCTTTTCATTACTTCGCCGGGGATGCAACCAGCGCTGGTGGGGGAGAAATTGTAAAAGCTTTTCAACCGTATAACATGTTTATGTCCGCATTGCCGGGTTGGGCAGAGACATTTAAGAATGTTTATGGAGAGCGCTTTTTTGAAATCGAACGATATATGTTTTCATCAGAAAACATATCGGTTGAACATTTGCAAAAACTTTGTCAGGATTCCAAATTTGCAAACGATGTTAAACACATGGATGCAAATCTTTTAGAAAGCATAAAAGGAAAAGACCATTTCATTGATGTCTCAGATTTTGACTCGCCAGAAGATTTTGTAAAACGTGGCATTGGGTTTTATATTGAGAAAGATGGAGAAGTCTTTGGTGCGGCATATTCTTCTTTGGTTTGTAGCACAGGCATTGAGGTTAGTTTGTTTGTTGCTGATGAATATCGCCGTCAAGGGTTAGCAACTGCATTGTCTGCAAATCTTGTGCGTTGGTGTTTTGAAAACAATTTAGATGCTCATTGGGATGCGGCAAATTTAGAATCTTGTAAGTTAGCAGAAAAATTAGGCTACACTCCGCAAGGAACATATCAGGCGTATTTTCTTAAACCACAAAAATAAAATTTCTAAATAATAAAACTCCCAAACTTATTGATTGGGGAGTTTTGAATTTAACGAAAAACTTTCATCACCACCCAAAGCATTTTTCAAAGGCTCGCTTTCCAATTTCATCACTTTGCTATTTGCAAAAAATGCGAAATCAAAATTCGTTTCGTCGCCAGCAGATTTATTTGGAATCGGCATCAACCTTGCAGTTAATGGTTTATTCAACCTCAATGACAAAGCACACAAGTCTAACAAAAGAGGCGCGATTTCATCAGCCTTTGAATCACCGGGCAAAGGGACAGTATCCAATCCTGTGCCACACACCGCAGAATATAACAAAGCATCTTTAATCGTCAGTGTTCCATCGGCGGCACGTTTTGCCAAAACAGAATCTTCCAACACAGGTTGCATAAAACCATTGAAACCGACATGCAAAAAATTTGCGCGTTCAATCGCTTCAGTCAAAATCGCGGCACTCGCCAACGAACCATGCAAACCAATTTTTTTCACGCCCATATTTTCAACAGCCTTGCCCAACGAATGTGCATCATCAGGAAACGGCGCGAAAGAAAAATCAATGCCTAAAAATTTTATTTCAGATAATTCTTTCTTTGCGATTTTTTCAATCGCTTGACCATGTTTTTCGATTTCAGAAATTAACACGCTTCTTGACTCGCCCAAACTTGATTCTGTTTCAAATGCCTTGACTGCTACATCAGCAGACTCAACTGCGATAGCAAACGCAGGTTCATCATTATCCCAATACGCGGCAGGGAAAAACGGCGCACCCGCATTGACATTCGCCAATGCCGCGAATCTTAAATTTGCAAAACCATTTGCATCCAACCGCGCATTTCTAACAATAATTTCTGCACATGCTTTGATTTGTGCAAGATGAATCTTTTTATCATCAGCCATGACACCACTGAAGAAAATATTTTCACTCGCGGAAATTGCTTCTGGAATTACTTGATAACTTTTTGCAGAGTCAGGTAAAGCAGGTCCTAATGAAGCATAGGAAATGCCAACTTCTTGAATTGTTTTAGAAAACTCATTTGCAAATTTTGATAAATCATTTATATTTTTTTCGCCAAGTAATTTTGGGAAAGGAATTGTCGCCAAGCGAACTGTTTGCACTTCATAACCAGCAGATTCATAAGTAGATTTTGCTTTAGATAAAAATTCTCCTGCTTTTCGCAGGATTTTTTCATCAAGTGGATATTTTGGATTACAAAAATAAGTGATAGAGCGAATTTTCATTTTATATTTCTTTGTCGAAAAGTTTCAAACATCAAAACTGACCCAGCAACACCTGCGTTCAGTGACTCAATATCTCCAGACATTGGAATGCTAATTTTTCCATTTGCTAATTTTCTTGCAGATTCACTTGCACCATCCGCTTCACTGCCGATAATTAAAACAGTTGGTTTTGTTAAATCAGTTTCCCAACAAGATTTTCCATCCATATCTGCAATTAAAACATTCATATCTTTTACAACTTGACCAATCTCTTCCCAACTTGCTTCTTGAATCGGTAATTTGAAATGAGCACCCATTCCAGAACGTAAAACTTTTGGAGCAAAGGCATCTGTTGTGTCTGGCGGAATCAAAACTGCACCCACACCTGTTGCAGTTGCAGAACGAAGTAATGTACCAAGATTCCCCGGGTCACGGATTTGGTCAGGGATGAGAACGAAATTGAGAGAATCGGAAGTTGGTAATTGGGAGAATTTGAGAACAGCCAAAATCCCTTGCGGAGATTCTGTTTCACTGATGGATTTCATCACACTTGCAGAAACTTCTTCAACCTCAATATTCTTAAGGCTCTCTAATTTCTTCTTTCCTCTTTCACTCAAAGTCTCATCATACAAAACAAACTTAATTTCCCAATTACTATCAACTGCTTCTTCAAAAAGTCTAACGCCTTCAATCACAAATAATCCCGCCTCACGCCGTTCTTTGGCGCGCCTCATTAAAGCCCGTATAAGTTTTATTTTTGAATTTTGGTTTGATGTAATCATTATATTTCCAATGATTCGGGTAACCCCAATATTTTTGCTGATGATTTGAAATATGCAATTGCAGGCTGTTCAGAAGGAAGTCTGGTACTATAATTTAATCCCTGTTCTTGAAATCCACCTATAATTCCATCTTGTTTGTATAAATGCTTAGCAAAAGCAGATTCAATTCTTTCTAAAATTCTTCTATCTGCTTCTACTATAGCAATAAAAAAACGATACATTCTAGCTATATCAACAATTTGCTTTGATATTGTTGGATAGATCTTAAAAAGCTCATCAGGTTTTGGGCTTTTATATCGAAGGTACATACCACCCCAAAGAATGACTTTTTCTCCTTTTTTAAACTCTTCTGGCGAGTTAATACGATAAAAACCCGCTAGGTGTTCTTTAAAATGTTCTTTCATCCTTTGAGAGAAATGTCGGTTTGTTTTCCCAACATAGTAAACTAACTCACCTTCATCTATTTTTATTGTCCAGAGATATATACCAGACTTTTTTCCTTCAGAAGCATCAAAAATTGATGTTGTATCATCTTGTCCATGCCAAGAAAAAGGACCTATAAATTCGACAGTGTATTTTTCAGCTTCCATATTTTGAATTCCAAACTTTTACAAATATATCTACAGAAGCATCATCAAACAATACAATTCGCACTTGCTCAGTACCTGAATTTTGATTTTGAGAAAAATAATCTTCAATAGATTTGAAAATTATCTCAGCCGCTCTATCTTTTGGAAAACCGAAAATTCCAGTGGAAATCGCAGGCATTGAAATAGATTTGCATTTCAGTTTATCAGCAACTCTTAATGAACCTGTCACTGCATCTGATAATTTTTTGTCTTCGTCACCGTCTCCCCAAACAGGTCCCACGGCATGAATCACATATCGGGCTTTCAGCAACCCGCCCGAAGTCCACGCAGGAAGCGCATGAGAGACTCTTCCATGCTTGCGAATCCAATCATCACTTTCTTTTTGAATTGCATTTCCACCTTTTTTTGAAATTGCCCAAGCCACGCCACCACCATGTTGCAAATCTTCATTTGCCGCGTTGACGATGGCATCTACTTCTTCAATCGTAATATCACCCTGCACAATTTGCAGAGTTTGATTTGTAGATAATTTTCTTTCAACAATGATGGAATTCATAATTCTATTTTACCCCGTTAAAAAGCTCAGTCGAGGGCTTAGCCCTCGACTGAGCAAGTATTACTTTGTTTGTGAAACCACTGCCGCAAAGGCTTGAGGGTTTCTTACTGCTAAGTCAGCCAACATCTTGCGATTCAAATCAATGTTTGCTTTCTTCATTGCTGATACTAAACGGCTGTAAGTAGTGCCATTCAAACGAGCCGCCGCATTGATACGTGCAATCCACAACTTGCGTAAATCGCGTTTTCGCACGCGACGGTCACGAGTGGCGTACCACAGGCTTTTCAACATTGCTTCATTTGCCCGTTTGAACAAAAGATGTTTTGAGCCGCGTTGCCCCTTCGTGATTTTCAAAATTTTCTTGTGACGTAAATGTCCTTGCGGACCACCTTTCACGCGCATCTTACTTTATACCTCCTGCAAACTCGTGGGCGTCGGTGAGTTACACCAGTTGCATACACCCATAAGCCGCAAATAAAAATTGATTACGACGATTGGAAAATTACTTTTCCATGTTTGGAGCAAGACGTTTAATACGTTTGATGTATTTGCGTCCCTTTACAGGAACCATCTCACTCAATAACAACTTGGTGCGGTCTGAAGTACGGCGGCGTAAATGGCTTTTGCCACCTTTCGTTCGCACAAGTGTGCCGGAGCCGGTTAGACGAAATCTTTTCGATGTCGCTTTATGCGTCTTCAGCTTGTATTTCTTTCCAGGTTTTGCTTTGCGAGGCATTGCTGGGGTTCTCCTTTCGGGCAAAATAAAACTGCGGACTTATCTTACGCCCGCAGACTTTCAACATCTTTCAGGCTTACTCTTGACTAGGCTTCCGCTTCTTGCTTAACTTCAGCCTGTTCGCTTTTTTCTTTCTTTTTCGGTGCCCCAGCCTTGATAGGCGCAAGCACTACGAGCATCGTTCTACCTTCCATTTGTGGTGGCACTTCAATTGCCGCCACATCCGAAAGAGATTGGGCAACTTCTTTCAAATCTTCCAACGCAATTTCAGGATAATCCATTTCGCGCCCACGGAATTTAACCGTCACCCGCACTTTATGACCCTGCCCCAGCCAGCGTCTGGCATCATCCACTTTGAAGCCACGATGCGCCTCATTTGTTTTCGGTCGCAGGCGAATTTCTTTTACTTCAATCTTGGTCTGAGCCTTTTTGGCTTCGCGTTCTTTCTTTGCCTTTTCGTAAATGAACTTACCAAAGTCCATCACGCGGCAGACGGGCGGGTTGGCTCCTGGCGAAACTTCCACTAAATCCAATTCCGCTTCGCGTGCAATTTTCAAGGCTTCCTTGATAGAAACAACACCTACGTTGCCTCCATCGGGACCAATTAGGCGCACTTCCGCAACGCGGATGCCCTCATTTACTCTAAACTCGTTGGCGCTTATAAGTTACTCCTCTAGTAATTAGACAAAACAAATCCAGCCTTGCGCTGGTTTTTTTAGTGCGCGGAATAATACCACGAAGGGGCGAGAATCGTCAACAAATTTACTTTGCCGATTCAATCATCGGCAAAAATAGGGTTCGGTAAAAAGCGTCATGTTCATCTGGATGGGTAAACATGATAATTATCAAAGAAGTAGAACCATCTTGCGCGGCGGCAATATCTACTGGCCGCCCATTTGACCTAGCAAAGTATAACTTCCACGTTAAGCCATTGTATTGCAATACGCCTGCTTCTATGGGTGGTCCATCTAAACCGCGATAGCCATATATACTCGAAGAGAAAAAGTCCTTTAATTCCTGCACAGTGATACGCGCCCGCAATGCCGCAATTTGGGTAATATCAAACGGCGAAGAATACCGAACGAAAAAACCATCATCAAAATACCAATCTTGCGGTATTTTGACATTTACGCCGAATACATTTTCTGTTTTCAATGCAACAGCAGGCTCACCAGTGTACGGCACAAGATAATCTACTGCTTCAATTTTATTCACACATTCTCTGTTCGGTTCAATCAGCGGATTCTTAAGAAACTCAAGCACAACCTTCATAGCACAGCCTTTAGGGTTGTCTAAACTGGGTACATGCCCAGCATTAGGAAATTCAAAATAAAAGCTATTTGCCAAATTTTGAGCAACCTGTTTCCCCATAAACGGAGGCGTAGCTGGGTCATAAGAACCTTCAATAATAATGCTTGGAATATCACTTACCACTGCATCATTTTCGCCCAAATCGGGACCAGCCGCTCCCCAACTTTTGCAAGCATCATACATTTCTTCAAAACTACCATAAAACGGACGCCAGATTAATTCATCTATATCTAAAGAGTTAGAAATTTCTTTTAATTCCTCTTGTGAAGAAGCCAGCACATGCTCACGGCACATCGTTGAGATGTATAACGCTGGGTTAATACCATCAAACGCATAAGGTAAAGCATATTGCGCCAATGTCAGTGTTGTGTAATCTCCATTTTTCACACGATAAATGGTTTGGGGAATGGTGTTAATGAAAACATCGTTTCTCGCTAACCCCAAAACTACAGAAATTAAATAATAACCATCTACTGTTTCAGTGACTGTACCTATTGGGTAAGCAGAAGTTGTTAACGTCACAGGTCTTGCATCTAATTGATTAACCAATTCCCAAAATACTTTTTCAAGTTCAGGGTAAGCCGTATTACATTCCACATCTACCATGCAAGTTTCAAATATTTTTGTTAAAGCCGATTTTGCCGAATTTGGATATTCTCGCAAAAGATTCATTTCCACTGGCACTACTGAATCTAAAATTGCAGAGCGCACAATTTCAGGGTGATTGCGCATTGTTACCAATGCTAGCCGCGTGCCGTATGAAACCCCAAATAAATTTACTTTCTGATAACCCAGCAATTGCACAACATCTCTTAAGTCTGTTGCATTTTCTACCGTTGAATAGGCTTGAAAGTTTATTCCATTAGACCGATGAAATCCGCTACAAGAAAATAAAGCATTTTCATACACCAATTCTCGCGTACTATTTTCAATCGTTCCATAAATATCTTGAAAATAAACTTTATTCAATTCATCACACTTAAGTGACGGCATTGAAAGCCCAGTACCACGTTGGTCAAATACAACAAAATCTCGTTCAGAAATAAAAGGCTCAACCACCACCTCATACCCATTGGCACTTAACTCAATCGCCTCACCGCCCGGACCACCCTGTAAAAACACAATTGGGTCTGGTGCCGGGTTACTACTAGTGCTATGAAAAACTGCAACAGCCAAACGAATCGTATCAGCAGGGTTGCCTGCTCGGCTTTCTGGAACAATTACATACCCGCACGTCACTTTGACTCGATTGGGTGTATCAAACAAACAAGTCGTCTCTTCATATCGCGGAGTATATGCTTGCGTAGGCATTGGTGTTGGCAATTGTGTTGGCGCAAGTACCGTTGCTGTCCATGTCGGAACGAGAGGAATGGGTGATAAAGAAGGGTCTGGCAAACTTGGAGTTGCAAAAAAAGAGGATAGACCTCCACCGCGTAACATAGAGAGACCAAATACTGCGGTACAAATTAAAACCCCAATGCTTGCAACTACAGCAAAAATAATGGCTCTGTTATCGCTTTTCTTTTTGATTAACTTTTGTTTTTGATTCGGCTGAAATTTTTCCGCTTCCTTCGTAGGGGATACCTGTTTGCTCACCTCAGCATTTTTCTGCATATAAAACGGCAGTGACGATTCATCTTGCGATTTTGAATCATAAAAAGAAGATGTAGTTTGTTCAATTTTTGGCTGTTCAGGCGGAGGTTGTGGTAAAGGTTGTGAATCAGTAGATTCTCTCGTAAGAAGCGCGAGTTGTTTTTTTGCATCCATGTGATACGGGTTGATACTCAACGCGCGTTTGAAACAATAAAGTTTTTGGTCAAATGTTGAAACAGACAAGCCAAGCCAATACCACCCTTGCTCAGAGTTTGGATATTCTTGCACAAGTTTTGCGAAAGTAGAAGCGGCTTGTTTGTTATTACCAGACTGAATGGCTGAGATGCCCGCCTCAAGGAGTTCTTTTTCAGACAAAGTTTATCCTCATAAAAAATAGAGCCGATTGATTTCGGCTCTATTATACACAGACTTTTTTATACGTGCGCTGTAACTTTGGCTTCCAGTTTATCTTTTGGTTGAAAGCCCGTCATGCGTTCTTTGATTTCACCACCTTTGAATAACATCAAAGTGGGAATACCCATCACGCCATATTGCATCATGATGTTAGGGTTTTGGTCTGCATCCAATTTGACAACTTTGACTTTGCCATCCCATTGACCTGCAAGTTGCTCGACAATCGGGGCAATCATTTTACAGGGCTGACACCAATCCGCAGTGAAATCTACCAGCACGGGCAAATCCGCGCTGAGAACTTCTTGTTGAAAATCTTGTTCAGTTACAAATTTAACATTGCTCATTATGAACCTCCAGTTTGAAAGACGTTATGTCTGTTTATTTAATTACTGATGTTAGTACCGTCCCGCAGGTTTTGTTATAAAACAAACCTCATTACTTAAAACCTGCGGGACGTTTATTTCTGTTGACGAGCCTACCTGCCCGTGATAGAATGCAACCCGCCTGATTAACGGGCGCGTAGCTCAATGGTAGAGCAGCGGCCTTTTAAGCCGTTTGTTGAGAGTTCGATCCTCTCCGCGCTCACAAAGTCCTTCATTATTGAAGGGCTTTTTTGTTGCGAGTCCCCATTGAGGGGATGATATTCGTTCCTCTCCGCGCTCACAAAAAATTCTCCAAGTTCTTGGAGAATTTTTTTGTTTTCACCACAGAGACCACGAAGAACACAGAGAAATCTTTTTAATAATCTCAGCAAACTCTGTGCGCTCTGTGGCGAAGAGAATTATTTCTCTTCATCATCCTCGAAAAATTCATCTTCATCAAATTCTTCGAGGTCGTCTTCATCGTTGAGTGAAAGTAAATCAAATTCGTTGAGTTCTTCGTTGAAGTCTAAATTTTCTAGCGCATCTTCTAAAAATTCAATCGTTTCTTCATCGTCAGTATTTTCTAATAAGTTAAGAATATAAATACGTGCATCTTCGCCGCCGATTTGTGAAAGTGACCAAATTGTCGCGGCGGTGACATCATCATCCTCTTCTTCATCTTCAAGCATTTGGAGCATGATGGGGGCGGCTTCTTGAATTCCAAGTTCACCTGCCGCTTCTGCGGCGGCAAAACGGATTCTTGGGTCACTGTCTAATAATTTGCTGACAACGCTATCATTCCAAACATTATCATGTGAACGCCCCATTGCTTTTAATGCGGAGGCTATCCATGCTGGGTCTGAGCGTTGATATGCTGACTCAATAATATTAATCATTTCTTCGCGTGATGAATAACCAAGTGACTCTAATGCTTTTCGTCTTAATGATGGATTATCTTCACTGCGGATGACTGAAATTAAGGCATCTTCTACTTCATGTTGAACGTCAGTATCTAATTCTTCTAACTCGCCAAGCAAAACAAATTCGCCGAGTAAATTCGCCGCTTCCACGCGCGGAGCGAGGTCGGCGTCGTTAAGAAAAATGTTGAGGAATGAATCAACAAGTTTGGGGTCGTTTGATTCGGCGAGTAATCCAATAGCACGGGCGCGGACTTCTGAATCTGAATCATCTAATAAGGCTTTGCCAATTTCTTCATACGAAACGAGCGTATCTGAATCAAGATGAGATAAAAGATTATCGAGCAGAAGCAGTTTGCGATTGGGGGTGACACTTTTCCACACATCCAAAAAGAGGCGCAGAGATTTTGGGTCTAAATCAGAATAGTATCCGAGATGATTCTGCGGAATATCTTTTTTAGAATCTAACAAATGGTCGAGTACGTTTTGAAAAGTAGTTTCTGCCATATTATGGAACGAGTTGGGCTGGGTTGACAAAGTCCATGATGTTGACGAATAACATCAAGCCGATAAGCAAAAGCATAGCAATACCATTGACTGCATTTTCCCATTCGGTGGGAATGCGTTTTTTGAAAAGAATTTCTGGCAGTGTAAATAAAATTCGTCCGCCATCCAATGCAGGGATTGGGAAAAGATTGAAGACACCTAATGAAATGCTTAGCAAGCCAATTAAATTTAATGTGTAATTGCTTGGGCGAGATGCAGAAGGTGTACCACTTGATTGCGCTTCGGCAACTTCTTGCCTGCTGGTGACATCTTCTTCAACTGAATAGTTGAACAAATCATAAATTCCTTTGAAGCCGATAAAACGTGCTTCATCAGATGAAATGACTCCTTGAATTAATGCAATTGGCAAATACACAATTGTTGCGGCTTGAATAGCTGTGATGGTTACGCCACCTGTTACGCTTTCAACCAATGTTGCTGGGCGAGTTGGTGTTGCGAGTGCAACTCCCATTGCACCTTCTTGTGCAGTTCTGCTTGAAAGTGGCGTTGCAGTTAAAGTAATTTGTTCGCCGTTGCGTTCAATTAATACTTCAACAGGTTTATCAAGATTTTCTCGAATGAGCAAAATGGCTGGTTGAATTTCAGTCACCGATTGACCATTGATAGCAAGCAAAACATCTCCATCTTGCATACCTGCTTGTTGTGCGGGTGAATTTGGAGCAACGGTTTCAATCAAAATTTTGCCAGGCACCGGCACACCTGATGATGCAATCACTATCGAAAACACAATCACAGCCGTAAGCAAATTCATTAATGGTCCAGCAAATAAAACCACCAAACGTTTCCAAGGGCTAGCAGAAGCAAGTCCGCCCGGCACGTTCGGGTCATTTTCACCTTTGGGGCGAATGAACCCACCTAACGGCAAAGCATGAATCGTAAATTCAGTTCCTTGCCATTTGCCCAACGTCACCAATTTATAGGATGGCAAACCAAAGCCAAATTCTTCCACTTCAATTTTTGCCCAACGCGCCGCAATAAAATGCCCTAACTCATGCACGAAAATCATCAAGCCGAGTGCAAAGAAAAATACTAGAAAAGATATCATTTTTATTCCTTTATTTCGTAATGACAAGATTATATCTGCAAATGGATTTGAGCAAGTTAAAGTTTTATTAGATGAAATACCCCGCCTCTAACTTGCTGATAGTTGGTTCTGTTTCAACGAGCATTTGTTTTCCCCCAACCCCGCACGGGGATGAATCCCCGTGCTATTTTTACAAAGCCCGCTAAAGCGGACTCAATTAAACCTTTGTGCACTTCGTGTCTTCGTGTCCTTTGTGTTTAAATAATCTTTGCCCCACCCCCAACCCCAGCCACCAAAACATCTTTCACGCCATTTAATTCTCTTAATCGTTTTTCCACTTCTTTGGCATACTCTCCCAAACACAACACATGGACATTCGCGCCTGCATCCACTGTATAACCAACGGGCAAACCATTCTTTCGCCACTCTCGTACTTGATGAAAAATCTCAACCGTTGCAGATTGCCAATACATCAACGGCGGATTTGATGTCATCATCACCGCGTGCATCATATCTGAATCATGTTCAATGATATTGGCAAAGGTTTCAAAATCTTTTTTGAGAATTGCATTTCTACAAATATCTAATCTGCGAGTTGTATCTGCAACTCTGGCACTTTGTAATGGACTCGTCCCTGCAATTGCATGTCCTTCCGTTGAACCAGTTTTTTTATGTGCAGAACTGACCACAGCAATACAATCTACTAAATTCCAATGCTTAACATCTGCAATTGAAAATGCAAAAGAATCTTCTTCGCTTTTCCCCATTTGCCATTCCACAAATCCGCTTGGGATAGAACGAGAAGCGGAGCCTGAACCTCTTCTTGCTAATTTGGATAATTCACTTTCGCTTAAATTTAATCCCGCCGCTTTACTGGCAGACAATGCCAATGCCGCAAACGCCGCCGCGGATGAGGCAATCCCTGCACCTGCGGGGAAATTGTTTTCACTCGTCACTTCTGCTTTTTCATTAATGTTCGCCATCTTGCGGACAATATCTAAAATGTAAGAGACTCTTTCAAGTCCTTTTCCCTTAACTTCACTATTGTTGATTGAAAGTGAATCTTGTTTGGATGAATTAAAGGTAACCGTTGTTTTAGTAAACAATCCATCCAAATTCATGGAAATAGAACCATTGACTGGTAAACGCAATTCATTATCACGATTTCCCCAGTATTTGATAAAGGCGATATTTGGGTGAGCGAGGGCTGTGGAGGTTGTCATAAAGGCAGTTTACCATGAGACAAAGATAGTTAAGAAAAATTTGAAGTTGTTATTTTCAAGAGCAAAATATGAAATTAATGTAAAGGCAATAATCAAGAACCATAAAGTAATGGCTTGATATTTTGAAATCTTTCTTTTCTTTAAAGTAATCTTCAAAAACGACTTAAAGTGTTTTGTTAAATCAGACATTTGTGCCTCCAAAATAAAATAATCAAAATATGTTTATCTACATTCTGATTATCAAGATTTAAGAGACAAATTAGTATCTTTTAGGGACAATTAAGAGACAGCCTTAGGTTTATAGCGACCCTTAACTTTGTCAATAATTCCGCGTTTATAGGCATCTTCTAAAATCCTGTCAAATGCCTTTTTGTTTAATTCGCTTGCATGCTCACTCAGAAATTCATCTTTATTCTGCTTTGGAATATAAGGACGGCTTACCCAATCCCTACACAAATCATCATATTTTCCTGCGGGAATTCGTGTACTAGGAATTGTTGGCTTCCCCTTGTTATCCTGCTCAGGATTCTCATTTTTATTTCCAAAATATAATTGCGCATTTTTTATAAATGTTTCAAGCCATTTGCTTTGTAATGGTTGTCCGTTCTGAATTTCAGTATTGTAATAATGATGACCTGTAATGATAAATCCATTTTCGGTGTTAGTAATATTTATAATTGTCCCTCTGTCTCCATTATCCATTTCTTGTGGATATGCTATCCAATTTTCGTGTTTTATATGAATTGTTTCGCCTTGTTTATCCAAAATTATATTTGGATACCTTTCAAGCCAATCTACAAATTCTCTATACGTAGTATCAAGAGGAGGGATTTCAAAAAGAACTTGTCCATAATGTCCTCCCTCTTTCTGTATCGTTTCTTCTAGTTTTTTTAGTGTATCTATTACTTCTGTTTTCCAGTCAGCATTAACTACAGTACCTAAATTTAATAAGTAAGAATAAGCAAGTTTTTCAACTCCTATATCATGGGTATAAAACTTGCCAACTATTATAGATGTTGAATTATCAAATTCACGCACCACAAAAGAAAACTGAATATCTCCGCCAAGAAATTCTTTTGTGTGAATATCGTACATCCTATATTCTACTTGAATGCCATCAGGGATTAGTTCGGCATAATAGTGAATCCTGCATCCCTTATAGTCTTCAGATGGAATAGTGTACATCTCTGATTCCAGCCAGTTAAGAATATCTTCAACCTTTTTATTGATAGGGTATCGAAATTTAATGATGGGTTTCATTGCTGTGAACCACAACAAAGTTTATCACGAAGAAAATAAAACCTGCTTGAAACTAAATCAAACAGGCTTTATAAATACAAAATTTTAGAATTTACTCTCCAACATGCTGAACTACATCACCTAATGGAATAATCGTCTCACCATCCATTTCAAAACCGCCAACAGGCATGGGCTGACCATCATGGTCTCTGAAATATAACGGCAAGCCTTCCGCAAAGTTTAATGGGAAAACAGTCGGGTCTTGGCGTTGATGATGGATATGAATATGCGGTTCACTGGTGTTACCTGAGTTACCACATTCTCCAATCACTTGACCTTCTTCTACAACATCACCTGTTTCTACTGCAACACTTCCATTTTTCAAATGAGCAATGACCAAATAAGTATTTGTTTCTTCAATCAAAATATAAACATGATTTCCAGTGGGTGCTTCAAAATTATTTGATACCACACTTGGAATTTCATCTGGCTCACCATCATGAGCAGAGACAACGACTCCGTCAATCGGTGCAAGGACAGGTACACCATAACAACTGTAATCTTCTAAATTTTTACTGCCAGAAAAATAATTTGGTTCAATGACTAAGTCATACGCCCAGCGTTGGTCTGGTGCGGCGGCGTGATAATTTGTTGTGATTGAATCTCCGCCCCATGCCACGCGAATCATTTCATTTGCAGGCAAGCGGACTGTTATAGATGGAGTTGTGTTTTCAAGTGAAGCAGGATAAGCCATAGGTACAAACCATAAAACAAATCCAAGCATACTTACCAATGAAGCAATCAAAGTCCAAACGACAGGTTTACTTTTTCGTTTTTTGATAAGAGCATAAATACCAACCACAATTAATGTGACGAGTCCTAACACAGGCGGAATCAATTGCAACATATACCAACCTGAAATTTTAATCATGCCACCTGCTAACAGCATTCCTAAAATAACTATAGCAGAAATAATCATCAATCCAAACGGAATCCAACGCACAATGTTCCACACACGAGAAGGTTGTTTTTCTTGTTCCATGAAATCCTCCAAAAAAGTTGTTAAGTGATGTACGAAGCATAATCTATAAAAGTTGTGTTGATAACGAAACATTAACAAAAATCGTGCTTGCCAAATAAAAACCTTATTGGTATACTGCGCCCAACATGAAAACAGTTTTTGCTCACAGCCACCATCATCATTTGGTTTTTACCCCGCATGTTCGGGATGTGTCTGTGCGCATACTTGTTTTTAGTAAATAAGTGTTTCGTATTGAAATCATCAAACCCCGACCATGCTCGGGGTTTTTTGTTTAATTTTTTTATGTAAAGGACATGTTATGCAAAATAATCAACATCTCAGGCTTTCTCTTCCATCGAAAGGACGTTTACAAGAATTAGCACTTCATTTTCTTAATTCTGCTGGGCTTTCTGTATTCAAACCCAATCCGCGACAATATGAAGCGGAAATTCCTGCATTGCCTGAACTTGGGATTCTGTTTCAACGCCCCGGCGATATTGTGGTCAGCGTCCGTCAGGGCAGTGTAGATTTTGGAATCACAGGCATTGATGTGATTGAAGAAAAACGTGGTGACAATGGTGACATTATTATTTTGCACGACTCACTCGGTTTTGGATATTGTTCATTAATGTTAGCGATTCCTGAATCATGGGAACAAGTTAATGATGTGCATTCATTGAAAGAATATACAACATTATTAAATCGTCCTTTACGAGTTGCAACAAAATTCCCAAACCTAACAAACAAATTCCTTACTCAACAAAATATTCCACATTCATTAATCGCCGCTGAAGGAACTTTAGAAACTGCCCCAACCATTGGCTATGCCGATATTATTTCCGATTTGGTTTCATCGGGTCAAACGTTAAAAGATAATCGTTTAAAAACTATCTCAAATGGAATCATTCAAACATCACAAGCGGCTTTAATTGCCAATCGCTACACGTTGCAAAAAAATCCCGAAGCCTTAGAAATGGCACGCCGTTTGCTTGAATACATTGAAGCACATTTGAGGGCGAAAGAAAATTTGTTGGTAATAGCAAACATGCGTGGGTTAAGTCCAGAAGCGGTTGCAGAAAAAATTTTTACACAAACAAATGTCGGTGGCTTACAAGGCCCAACCATCAGCCCCATTATCACGCGTGAATCGAATCAAGGTTGGTATTCTGCCACAATCGTTGTGCGGCGTGATGTTTTATCAAAAGCAATTAGTGAGTTAAGAAATATTGGTGGCAGTGGCATTATTGTTTCGCCAGTTAATTATATTTTTGAAGAAGAACCACCACGCTATAAAGCCATGCTGAATGCATTGAAAGGTTAACATGTTAAAACAATATGATATTCAAACTGCTAAACAAACAATCTTAAAACGCACAGCCTTTGATTTGGTTGATAAAAAAGTTTTGCAACATGTTGAAGAAATTTTAAGAGATGTGCAATTACGTGGCGACATTGCCTTGCAACATTGGACTCAAACATTAGATTTATCTCCCAACGACACACGCTTCACGACCAAACCTCAAATTGATTCTGTTTCCCGAAACATTCTCTTAACCGCAATTGATTCACTACCGCGTCAGCAAAGAGAGGGGCTTGAAATTGCAAAAGCTCGTATTGAATCATTTCATCGCAAACAACCATTGACTTCATGGTTTACTGATGAATTGGGTGGCAAGATTGGTCAAATCATCAAACCGATTCAAAGAGTCGGTTTGTATGTACCGAGTGGAACTGCTCCTTTGCCATCTACTGTTTTGATGAGTGCAATTCCTGCGCGGGTAGCAGGCGTGAAAGAAATTGTAGTCGTTACACCGCCTATGAAAGATAGAAAAGAATTTGTTATTGACCCTGTCATTCTTGCCGCGTGCGCGATTGCAGAGATAGATGAAGTTTATCCAATCGGTGGGGCACAAGCAATTGGCGCGCTGGCGTATGGAACTCAATCTATTAAACGAGTGGATAAAATTTTTGGACCGGGCAATATATATGTCACATTGGCGAAGCAAAAAGTATTTGGCATTGTAGGCATTGATGGGTTGGCGGGTCCTACTGAAACGGCTGTGATTGCTGATGAATTTGCAAACCCAAAATGGGTTGCGGCTGATTTACTTGCCCAAGCCGAACATGATGTTCTTGCATCTGCCATTTTAATAACACCATCACAAACTTTGATTCAAAATGTTCAAGTTGAAATCAAAAATCAAATTGAAACATTGAAACGTAACAATATTATTTTGGCCTCGTTAGAAAATTGTGGTGGTGCTATTTTGACACGTGATATTCAAGAAGCGATTGATTTGGTCAATGAATATGCACCTGAGCATTTGGGCTTATCTATTAAAGAACCATGGAAATGGTTAGATAAAATCCAAAACGCTGGTGGAGTTTTTATGGGGGAACATTCTTATGAAGTATTAGGAGATTATGTTGCGGGACCAAGCCATGTAATGCCAACTAGTGGCACGGCAAGATTTGCTTCTCCGTTGAATGTATGGGATTTTGTAAAAATTATCAGCGTAGTAGGGTTGGATGAAAACGCCGCTCAGGTTACAGGTCAAGTAGCAGAGGCGATTGCTTTATCTGAAAAATTAGATGCTCATGCCAATGCTGTATCTATCCGAAGAGGAGAATCGAAATGAACATTCGCAAACACCTTGAATCATTACCGCCTTACACACCGATTGAACCATTTGAAATTTTATCTGCCCGCATCGGACGAACTCCAGATCAAATAGTCAAACTTGATGCAAACGAAAACCCGTATGGTTTGTTGCCAGTGATTCGTGAAGCGTTGGCGAATATCAATTATGCACATATTTATCCCGACCCTGAAAGTCGCGCTTTACGAAATGCTTTAGAAAAATTTACAGGCGTGCCAGCAGAATATTTATTAGCAGGCTCTGGCGCAGATGAATTGTTAGATTTAATCATGCGCGTCTTTCTTGACCCTGATGATTGCATCCTTTCTTGTCCGCCAACTTTTGGAATGTATTCTTTTGACGCTGAATTAAATGCCGCACGTGTCATTGAAGTGAAACGCAACTCAGATTTTTCATTGAACATGGATTCAATTTGCAAAGCCGTTGAAATTCACAAACCAAAGTTATTTTTCATCACATCACCGAACAATCCCGATGGCTCTATCATTCCGTCAGAAGTTATGGATAAATT
>JAEURH010000389.1 GCA_016789365.1 Anaerolineales bacterium | reverse complement strand
CTCGCGCAATATGCGCTTGAGCAGGAGAAGGATAAGGTCAAGGCAAAAGAATATGCTTTGGAAGCCAAGAAACTCGCCACGTGCGACGGTCCGCCGTATTATTACAAGGTGGCGTATGAAGAGGCGGAAGCGATGTTGGAAAAATTGAAGTAATACCCCCACCGCCTTACGGGCACCTCCCCCAAATACGACAATTTATATTTTGAATGAATCCAGAGAGAGTTTCAATGTCGTATTTGGGGGAGGACGGGTGGGGGTAGGGGACGAAACCAATCGTCAGTGGATGTGTTCAACGAACAGACCAACATCTGAGAGGTAATTTATGTCCACATCTGACGAGTCGAAGCCTGTCCCTGTACTAGAAGAAGAAAAACCAGCCGCAACTCCAAAGTCCCCTGCCCGTATCATCCTTGCAACCTGGATCACCATCACAAACATCCTTTCGTTTGGGTCGCTTTTGCCGTGGGCAACTTTGGTGCTTTGCTCGATGATGTCCTATCCGACGGAGGAGA
>JAEURH010000388.1 GCA_016789365.1 Anaerolineales bacterium | reverse complement strand
AGTCTCTTCAAGGCACGCTATGAACTCTACGAGACCCCGTCGGAGTACCACGTGAAAGTGAAGGACGCCGCGATCTTCTCGAATCTCATCGGCTACAAAAAGCTTTTCAAGCAGTTTGATCCCGGGAGGAAAGTCTTCATCAATTTTGAAGACGCCCGGATCGTCGACCACTCCATGATGGAATCCCTTCATCATCTTGAAGAAGAATACCATCACCACGGGGGAACGATTGTCGTTCAGGGTTTCGACAACTTCACAGCCTTCTCCAACCACCCGTTTGCCACCCGCAAGTTCGACCCCGATGCGAAGAGCCGGCTGGAAATCAAACTTAGTCCGCGACAGATGGAACTGCGCTCGTTTGCAGAAGCCAACGATTACACCTTCTACCCGCAGCGGATCCGGAGCCAGCAGAAGTACAAGGACTTTCCTATCCAGCGAGGACACCAGATCCGCTTTGAGGAGAACATCCTGGAGAAATACCTGGAGGCCGGGCGAATCTCCGTATCCGATGTCAC
>JAEURH010000387.1 GCA_016789365.1 Anaerolineales bacterium | reverse complement strand
TTGGGCGAGGAATTTGTGGGGAGTGGAGGATTCGAAGGGCATGGATTATCTCCGAGGATTAAGGTAATGATAGATTAGGAAAGAAGAAAGAGGAAAGACATCTTAAGGGGTTGTTCATGTGCTTTATGTTTTGTTATAGTAGATTAAGTTTAAGGCATTGGGACTTCTGAATCAATATCAAAATTTGAAACTTCAATTTTGTATTCTGCTTGTTCTTCACGGATGGCATGTTTGCGTTGATGAGGAATCATTGGAGTTAACATACTAATAATTTTTGTTGTTAATCCCATACGATGTTTTAGAACTTCAACCTTTAAAACATGTTTTGATTTGTAATACCAATCTCGACTTTCGCGAGCGGAGCCAAGGGAGGCTTCAATAAATCTAGCTCGGTCTGGTCCTTTGCTTCGTGAAAATCCTTCTGTAAGATTTACACTGATTGAGTCAATCGAGCGATGAAGTTGGTCAGCAACACTAAGCATAAGTTTTTCTTTTGATATTTTTTGCACATCATAC
>JAEURH010000386.1 GCA_016789365.1 Anaerolineales bacterium | reverse complement strand
GTAACTTTATTTGGTTTAGTCAGTGGAAAGGCAAATCATGTCGCTACAATTCATTTGAGCAAAGGTGCACCAAAATCTGCGAGATTGGATGAAGCTGCTTTACGAAAACGTGCCGCCTCCAAAGGTGATTTGGTCGTGGAAGTAAAAGATGGCGCTGTAATTACTGGTATCAATGTGGGTTGGGAGTTGGATAAGTTTATTGATTTGCCAAAAGCAGAAGGAAAGAAAGAGAAGGTTGAGAAGAAAGGTAAAGCAACTGCAAAGAAAGTTGTTGCGAAAAAACCTGTAAAAGTGAGGGCGAAACCTGTAAAGAAAAAAGCATCTAAGCCTTCAAAGTCAAAACCAGCAAAGAAGAGTAAGTCTGCTAAGAAGAAAAAGAAATAATGTTTATCAAAGACCTCCGAGATTTTTAAAATCTCGGAGGTCTTTTTGTTCTATATATTTTATAATAGCTATTGATTACATCATCAACGCGGAGAAAACATTATTGCAAAAGGCAGCGACGATATTCCAGGCT
>JAEURH010000385.1 GCA_016789365.1 Anaerolineales bacterium | reverse complement strand
CTGCCGTGGCACATCGTCTTCGGTTTTCAGCAAAGCATGGTAACGACGACGATCGTCGCGGGCAAAGTGTTGATGAAAGACCGCGAACTGCTCACCCTCGACGAAAAAGAGGTCTCAGCCAAAGCGCGCGAGATCGCGCCGAAAGTTTGGGAACGATATCAAAAGGAAGTTGCAAAAGTTTCGTAAAGGTGACAGTCACTTTTGAAGTGACTGTCACCTGCAACTAAAGGTAAAGTGAAATGACAACAGACGGAATCAAAGAACCGCTCTTATTGACCATCGCTGTCCTCGGCGGGACAGGCAAAGAAGGCAAAGGTCTCGCGTACCGTTGGGCGAAGGCGGGATACAAAGTGCTGATTGGTTCGCGCTCCGAGGAACGAGCTGTGTCCGCCGCCTCCGAGATCATGGAATTGGCGGAAGGCTCCACCTCCATCGTCGGCACATCGAACAAAGATGCCGCCCAACTAGCGGACATTGTTGTGGTGAGTGTGCCATACGCCGCGCACCGCGATACGCT
>JAEURH010000384.1 GCA_016789365.1 Anaerolineales bacterium | reverse complement strand
ACCTCCCGCCAGAAGAAGCCGTGTTCCTGCCTAACATGGAAACCGCCGTCAACTTTCTGCTGGATGGCGCGCCGCTAATTGGTGAGCGTGTGGCGGTGTTTGGGCAAGGCGTGGTAGGCCTGCTCACCACTGCTCTGCTAGCCCGCCTGCCGCTGGCCTCCCTCACTACGTTTGATAAGTTTCCGCTGAGGCGGGAATGGTCACAAAAATTCGGGGCATCCTCGGCAGACCTCCGAGGTCTTAAAGACCTCGGAGGTCTAGAAGGGGATTTGATTTATGAACTCACCGGCTCACCGGCCGCGTTGGATGACGCGATTTCAGCGGCGGGTTTTAGCGCGCGGATTGTAGTTGGCTCGTGGTACGGAGAAAAGCGGCACGCGGTGGATTTGGGCGGCAAGTTTCACCGCGCCCGCCTAAAACTTATCAGCTCGCAAGTGAGCACCCTCACGCCAGAATTGCACGCCCGCTGGAGCAAAGCGCGGCGGCTGGCCGTAGCGTGGCAAATGCTAGAAGCCGTGC
>JAEURH010000383.1 GCA_016789365.1 Anaerolineales bacterium | reverse complement strand
ACTAGAAAATGCGCGTTTGTAGGCAGGAATTTGTGGATTTGTAGTAAGGAATTGACCAAGTTCTAGTAAGAGACCTCAAACAGACTTCGGAAGTCTTACCAGAGTACCCAGACCTCCGAGGTTTTTGAAACCTCGGAGGTCTGTTTGGGGTATACTTATGTTAAAGAGTGGTATTGTATGTAATAAAAATCGGATAACTATTTATGACCACAGACCTTACATTTATCACAAATGAAAATGGACAAAGTCTCAAAGACAGATTTAATGTCTTAATCAAAGACTCGCGCTTTTTTGATGTCTTATCAGGTTATTTTTACACGAGTGGGTTTTATGCAATTTACAAATCTCTTGAAAATACTGAAAAAATCAGAATACTCGTAGGTATAAGCACCGATAAAAATGCTTTTGATTTATTTGCGACTGCCAAAGAAGAACAGCAGCTTGAACTGGCTGACCCATCCCACAAAGAAGCCAAAGAAGCCTTTGTTAAACATGTATCTCACGAACTTGAAGAGTCTCAA
>JAEURH010000382.1 GCA_016789365.1 Anaerolineales bacterium | reverse complement strand
AGCACGGTCTGGGTCGGCGAGAATGGGGAAAGGTAATTTGATACTATCTGCATATTCTTTAGATTTATTTACGTCCTCACCCAAAATGACAATCACTTCAGTATTTGCTTCACGAAACTGGTCGTACATTTTGCCTAATTGAGTCACATGCGTTTTGCATTGCGGACAAGTCGTTTCACGAATAAAGAAAACAATGACATTCGATTTGCCACGAAAATCTGTCAGCGAAATAGTTTGCCCATTTGTGGCAAGCAAACTGAAGTTAGGTGCGAGCGAACCGATTTTTGCATCAAGTGAGTCACGTTCCATAATCAAATCCTCAAAAAATTAGTCCTGCAAAGTTACAGGACTAATTGATAACACGATTTTCATGAGATTACGTTAGCATTTCATTAAATAATCTTTGCAATTTTATTTTTCAAGCAAATACGCCATAATCCAATTTGTGGTCGCGTTCAAACCATCCATGTGAGCGCGTTCATAATTGTGCGAAGCATCAATGCCCGGACCAATCAAGCTCA
>JAEURH010000381.1 GCA_016789365.1 Anaerolineales bacterium | reverse complement strand
CAAGGACCTTTTGACCCCAATACAGGGGAAGTCGTTGGAACAACCATCCAAGAGCAAACTGCACAGTGTCTAAGAAACATTGATGCAATTCTTCATGCGGCAGGCAGTTCTCTTGATAAGATTGTCAGTGTCACGTTCATCTTAGATAACCCAAACGATTTTGCAGGAATGAACGAAGAGTGGTTGAAGTGGTTTTCAAAAGATCCTCCTGCTCGTCAAGGTGCAAAGCTACCCATTCAGTCTAAAGGAATGAAAATTTCTATTGCAGTTATCGCAGAGGCTTAAGAAACTGTTCCTCAACCAGAGATGAACAAAGATGAAGAGAGTTTTATGCACTATTTCCTCAGGTTTTTTCAAAAATCTCCGTTTATCTCTGGTGAATTTTGACTTATTAAACAGTCTCTAAAGGTTCCGTAACTAGAAGTCGTCTCAAAATTTGAAAAAAAATTATATAAGCAAGGCATTTGCCTGCACGCAAAATGTTTACTCCATTATACTATTAAGGCGAATCAATAACTTCC
>JAEURH010000380.1 GCA_016789365.1 Anaerolineales bacterium | reverse complement strand
CTTCAATACATCCATTTATGAAAATCTGCGCTTCGCCCGCAGAAAAGTCACAAGAGAAGAAGTGGAAGCGGAATGCAAGTCTGCACAGATCCATGACTTTATCATGAGCCTGCCGAAAGGGTATGACACGATGATTGGCGAGCAGGGGCTGCGACTCTCTGGTGGAGAACGTCAACGCCTGGCAATTGCGCGTGCATTGATCAAAGATGCGCCGATCTTGATCCTCGACGAACCGACAGCCAACCTCGACCCGCTCACCGAGGGACAGGTTTTAGAAACGCTGTTCAAGGTAATGAAGCAAAAAACGTCGCTGCTCATCACCCATCGCCTGATCGGTTTGGAGAATATGGATGAAATTCTCGTGATGAACCACGGGCAGATCATTGAGCGCGGAACTCATGCGGAGCTTTCAGGTAAAGATTCGTTCTATCACCATCTATTAGATTTGCAAAACCGTATACTTTCAGATGAAAATTAGCTGTGAAGCTTGCTTGCATGGCATGCATGGAAGTGCTATAATT